>JAJAYY010000093.1 GCA_026785965.1 Sphingomonas bacterium | reverse complement strand
GTGGGCAGTTTGGCATCGCCCATGTCCCATTTGGCGGCGGAGTCCTGCAATTGGGCCTTCATGCCTGCCTCGTCGGCTGCGGGGCCCAAGACATTGCGTGAGCCGTGAAACATGCCGACATAGTCGGGCGCATCATAAGAGGCCGTCTTTGCGGCGTCATGCGCATTGTAAGCGGCAACGATTTCCGAGGCTTGCGTGCGCACGGCCTGTTCGACCGCCTTGGTATCAACGACGGCCGGGCTGCATGCGGCAGTTGCCAGCATGGCCATCGCGGCAAAGCCAATTCGCCTGTTCGGCAAATAACTCATCTATCGCGCCCCTTTATTGGAAACATCACAGAAACAGGCCAGCGGACCGATCAGGCGTCGACCAGGATGCGGCGTGGGGTGCGGGTCGGGAGCGGACGATCGACCACCAGTTCGGGCTCGGGCGCATCCATCCGGCGCCAGCCATCGCGACCGAGGCGCTCCATCGGGCGGAACGCGGCCTTGTAAGCCATGCGATCAGATCCTTCGACCCAATAGCCAAGGTAAACGTAGGGCAGCATCGCCCGCGAGGCGCGGACGATGTGATCGAGGATGATGTACGTGCCGAGCCCTTTACGAGCGCCCTCCCCGACATCGTAAAAGCTGTAGATCATGCTCAGCCCGTCG
Organism: Sphingomonas bacterium; assembly: GCA_026785965.1. GTDB lineage: Bacteria > Pseudomonadota > Alphaproteobacteria > Sphingomonadales > Sphingomonadaceae > Sphingomicrobium. The sequence goes on along the minus strand of JAJAYY010000093.1, from coordinate 3,844 downwards.
CCCTGCTGATCGCTCAGGCAGGCGCCGACCAATTTGCCCGGACGACCGCCGACCGACGGCTCGCGATATTCGACGACATAGGATTGGACCGGGGTCTGCTCGACCATGTCGGCGAAGTCATGCTCATCCATCTCAGCCATGCCGCCGCCGGGGTGGCGCGACGCAAGGTAGGTACGCAGCAGCGCATATTGTTCTTCTGTCGTCCACGGCTTGCACGCGCTGACTTCAAGGTCGGCGTGGCGGCGGATGATCTTGCGCTGGGTCGCATTGGGGCTGAATTCGCTCGCCACCACCCGGACCGAGACGCACGCCGAACAATCGACGCATGATGGGCGATAGGCGACCGATTGCGAGCGACGGAAGCCGATCCGACCGAGCGCTTCATTGAGCTCGCTCGCATTGCGCCCGTTGAGCTCGGTGAACACCTTGCGTTCGACCTTGCCCGGCAAATAGGGGCATGGCGACGGGTTCGTCACAAAGAATTTGGGGAAGCGAAACGGAGCGCTCAACCGGACGACCTCCAACAATGGTTACGAAAGTCTTTATGCGACCGGTAAACGCGCTTGAAAAGGGCAAGCTCCGTGAAATGAGGGTTAATGCTGACCACTGTCCCGCGACAGGACGCTAGTAGCTTAATCTCAATCGAGCGAAGCGCGCTCGACTTCGAACCCGGCGCGCTCGAGCGCGCCGATCAATCGTTCGATCGACTCGGCGTCGCGCGCCTCGCATTCGACCTCGATCACCGTGTCCTTGGCGGGCAGCCGGGTGAAGATCCGCTGGTGCTGGACCTCGATGATGTTGACCCCGCATTCGTGGAATTTGGCGGTGATCGCGGCCAGTGCGCCGGGACGATCCTGGGCCGCGATCTTAAGCCGCGCGATCCGCCCGCAACGGACCAGCTCGCGCACCAGCACGTTGGCGAGCAGATGTGTGTCGATATTGCCGCCGCACAAAATGGTGCCGACCTTGCGGCCGCGATAGCGTTCGGGTTCGGCGAGCAAGGCGGCGAGCCCCGCCGCGCCGGCGCCCTCGACGACGATCTTCTCAATCGCCACCAGCAACGCCACGGCATGCTCGATGTCGCGTTCGGTGACGAGGTCGATGCGGTCGACCTTGTCGGCGATGATCCGCCGCGTGAGCTCGCCCGGGACTTTCACCGCAATGCCCTCAGCCAGCGTGTCGCCGCCTATCGCGCGGTCGCCGCCGTCGATGACATTCTTCATCGCCGGATATAGCTCAGCCTCGATCCCGACCACTTCGATCCCCGGCTTCAGCGCCTTGGCGGCGGTGGCAATTCCGGAGATCAGCCCGCCGCCGCCGATCGGGACGACCAGCAGATCGAGGTCGGGGACCGCTTCGAGCATCTCGATCGCGATCGTCCCCGCCCCCGCGATCACCGCCGGATCGTCGAACGGGTGAACGAACACCAGCCCACGCTCGGCCTCCAATTGCTTGGCATGCGCATGCGCGTCGTCGAACCGCTCGCCGTGCAGGATCACCGCCGCGCCATGGCCTTCGGTCTGAGTAACCTTGATCGTCGGGGTGCTGACCGGCATCACGATCGTCACCGGGATGCCAAGCCTTTTGCCATGATAAGCGACAGCCTGGGCGTGGTTGCCGGCCGACGCTGCGACCACCCCGCGGCGGCGCTCGTCGTCGGTCAGCTGGAGCAATTTGTTGAGCGCGCCGCGTTCCTTGTAGGCGGCCGTGAACTGCAGATTCTCGAACTTGAGCCACACTTCGGCGCCGACCAGCTCGCTCAACGTGCGGCTCATCAAGGTCGGGGTGTGGATGATCGCGCCGTCGATGCGGACGGCGGCGGCACGGATATCATCGAGGGTCGGGAAATCGCTCATCGCGGGCACGGCCTAGCCCTTCCGCCCGCGCCAAACAATGCTATCGACGCACCATGCGTACCCCCTTGCTCGCAGCCGCCGCGCTGCTCTTCGCCGCTTTGCCCGCCCCGCTTTGCGCCGACACGCTGATCGACAATGCCAACGGCATGCAAGTCGACGCCCAAGGGCAATTGCAGCGCTTCAATGGCCTGCTGATCGGCAGCGACGGCCGTGTCACACGGATGCTGCGGCGCGGCGAAGCGCGGCCGCGGGCCGATTACCGCATCGACGTCCGCGGCCAGACCCTGCTTCCCGGGCTGATCGACAGCCACGGCCATGTCATGAACCTCGGACTCGTGGCGATCCAGCTCGACCTTACCGGAACGCGCTCGATTGCCGAGCTTCAGCAACGGCTCACGGCCTATGCCGCCGCCAATGGCAGTTCGCGCTGGATCATCGGCCGCGGCTGGAACCAGGAATTGTTCAGCGACAGGCGGATGCCGACCAGTGCCGACCTTGACGCCGCAGTGCCCGACCGCCCGGTGTGGCTGGGCCGGGTCGACGGCCATGCTGCGGTTGGCAACAGCGCCGCGCTGCGCGAGATCGGGGTGACCTCCACGACCAAGGCGCCGCGCGGCGGGACGATCGACAAAGGGCTGTTCGTCGATGCCGCGATGTACATGGTCGCCGACAAGATCCCCGGTCCGGTGCCCGCGCAGCGCGACCGCGCCTTGGTCGAGGCGCAGCAAATGATGCTCGCCAATGGCCTCACCGCGGTCGCCGACATGGGCACAGAAATTGCCGATTGGAATGCGCTGCGCCGGATGGGCGACAGCGGCCGGCTGCAGGTGCGGATCATGAGCTATGCGCTGGGAATCGAGACCTTGCTCTCCATCGCCGGCCCGAAGCCGACCCCGTGGCTGTATGATGGCAAGCTGCGCATGGCCGGGGTCAAGCTTTACGCCGACGGGGCGCTTGGCTCGCGCGGCGCGTGGCTCAAGGCGCCGTATAGCGACATGCCCTCGACCCGCGGGCTGAGCCAGATCGACGACGCCAGATTGAAGAATTTCGCGAGCCGCGCGGCGATGGACGGGTTCCAGGTCGCGGTCCACGCGATTGGCGACGCCGCCAACGATCAGGTGATCGGCGCCTATGAGGAATTGGCGCTGACCTACAGGGGCGATCGCCGCTGGCGCATCGAGCATGCTCAGTTGCTCGACGTGAACGACATTCCGCGCCTCGCCAAGGTCGGGATCATCGCCTCGATGCAGCCAACCCACCAGACCAGCGACCGGACCATGGCCGAAGCGCGGCTGGGGCCAGCCCGGCTTGGCGGGGCTTATGCCTGGCAGACGATCGCGCGGAGCGGGGTGATCCTCGCCTTCGGATCGGACTTCCCGGTCGAATCGCCCAATCCCTTCCCCGGCCTCAGCGCCGCGGTCAGTCGCCAGGATCCCGACGGCCAGCCGCCCGGCGGGTGGCGCCCGGAGGAGCGTGTAAGCTTCGAGGCCGCGCTCGCTGGCTTCACCCGCAATGCCGCTTATGCGGGCTTTGCCGAAGACCGCATCGGCAGTCTCGATCCCGGCAAATACGCCGATTTCATCCTCGTCGACCGCGACATCAGCCAGATCCCCCCGGGCGACCTGGCGCGCACCCGGGTGCTCGAAACTTGGGTCGGCGGGCGCAAAGTGTGGGCGCGAACCGCTAGCGCTGCCGCCGGGCGCGGTCGCTGAGCATTGCCGCGGTCAGCAACTGCGGCAATTCTTCGGGCTCGGTCGTCCCCGGCTCGTACCACAAATAGAGCGGCACTCCGGCGCGCCCGCGGCGGTCGAGGAAGCGGGTGATCGCCGGGTCGCCGTTGGTCCAATCGCCGACCAGCATCTTGACCTTGGCGGTGCGGAACGCCGCGCGGGTCGAGTCGCGCTCGATCGCGGTCGCTTCATTGGCCTTGCAGGTCAGGCACCAGTCGGCGGTGAAGTAAACGAACGCCGGATGGCCCGCAGCGGTCT
>JAJAYY010000092.1 GCA_026785965.1 Sphingomonas bacterium | reverse complement strand
CCTTGGGAGTGCCGAATTCGTCGACCATCACGCTATGGTCGATGACGAGGTGGACCGGGACTTGCGGGTTGATCTTCCGAGGGTCGCCGCCAAGCTGTTTCATCGCATCGCGCATCGCGGCGAGATCGACCACTGCGGGGACACCGGTGAAATCCTGCATCAGCACGCGCGCCGGGCGATACTGGATTTCACGGTTGATCGAGCGCAGCTTGAGCCAGTCGACCATCGCGGTGAGATCGTCGTGGGTAACGGTCAAGCCATCTTCGAATCGAAGCAGATTCTCAAGCAGCACCTTCATCGAATAAGGCAGACGGCTGACGTCGCCGAGCGTCGCGGCAGCCTTGGAGAGCGAGTAATAAGCGTAGGTCTTGCCCCCGGCCTCAAGCGTCGAACGGGTCTGGAGGCTGTCCTGGCCGGTCGGAATCATGAAGCTGCCCTCTCTGCGCGCGTTTGCGTAAGCTGCGCGCCTAGCAAGAACGAACGACTAAGACAAAGGATGTGACTATCCGCTCACAGCCAGCCACGGCGGCGCGCAAACATGTAGGGCAGGACCGCGCTCGCGAGCATCAGTCCCAACGCCCACGGGTAGCCCGCGAGCCAGGCGAGTTCGGGCATATGCGTGAAGTTCATGCCGTAGATTCCAGCGATCAGCGTCGGCGGCATCAGCACCACCGCGACGATCGAGAAGATCTTCATCACCAGATTCTGCTGCAGGCTGATCAGCCCGAGCGACGCGTCGAGCAGGAAGGTCAGATTGTCGCCGAGGAAATTGCTGTGATCGTTGAGCGCATGGGCGTCGGCGACCAGGCTTTGGACATGGCGGCGATTGACCGCGTCGCCATCGATCGAGTCGAGTGAGGCGAGGAAAGTCAGCAGTCGTGTCGAGCTGACCGACGTTTCGCGAAGCTTGGCGAGCACTTGCTGGGCCTTGCCGATGCGCATCAGCAGGGCCTCGAGCCGCATTTCGGGCTGGCTGCGTGAGCGATGGGCGTGATGTTCGAAAATCTGGCTTGAAATCGCCTCGATCTCTTTCCCCGCAACTTCAAACTCGTCGGCCAGCCGATCGATGATCGCATCAAGCAAGCGGACAAATACGGTGCGCGCATCGGACGCCAATTCGGGCTCGGCATAAACATGCTCGGCGAAGATGATGAACGGCTTGGGATCGATATAACGCACCGTGACGAGGTGCGTGTCGGTCAGGATGAAGCCGATCGGGCCGCTGTCGGGACGACCACCAACAATACCAAAAAGCACCGACATGGTCATGAAGGCGGCGCCGCGCTTCTGGTAGAGACGGCTTGATGGCTCGATTTCGGCGAGTTCCTCGCGGGTCGGAATATTGGTCCCGACCAGCTTTTCGGCGAGCGACTCTTCCTCCTTGGTCGGCTCAAGCAAATCAACCCAGATCGCGCCTTCCGGAAGCGCGCCAAGTTGGGCCGCATCAATCGGGGCGGGAGCACAATCGGGTCCGAACAAGCGAAGCATCGGCGGGTGGTGCGCAAAAGCGCGACGCTTGGCAAGAGTCGGACGCTCGCCTAGCCCATCGCGATGATCGCCCGCTTTCCCCGCATTGCCCCAACATTCGCATTGGTCGCAGTGCTCGTCATCGCCGCCCTGATCCTGCTCATCTTCGGACGCCCACCGATCTGCACCTGCGGAACGGTCGCTTTGTGGGGCCATGTCGGGCCGGAGCAAAGCCAGATGCTGGCCGACTGGTACAGCCCAAGCCACCTAGTCCACGGATTCTTGTTTTACGCCGCGCTGCGCTGGGCCGCGCCGCGCTGGCCGCTCGAACCGCGCTTCGTGGTCGCGCTGATGGTCGAAGCGGCGTGGGAATTGGTCGAGAATACGCCGTTGATCATCGACCGCTACCGCGAGGCGACGATCGCGCTCGGTTATAGCGGCGACAGCATCGTCAATTCGCTGAGCGACATCGTGATGATGGCGATTGGCTTCCTCGCAGCAAGGAAGTTGCCATTATGGGCAAGCGGTGCGCTAATTTTGTTACTTGAGCTCGTCCCACTGATCGCGATCCGCGACAATCTGACGCTTAACGTGTGGATGTTGGTGGCCCCGAACGACACGATTCGCGCGTGGCAGGCGGGCTGAAATAAGGTTCGGCTGGCGGCCAAGGGGGCTGCTAAAACCGCCAGCCGAGAGGGTTACGGCATCAAGACCGTATCGATGACGTGGATCACGCCGTTGGACTGCATGACATTGGCGATCGTGATGTTTGCCGATCCGCCCTTGGAATCGGTCACGATCCAGCCCGAACCGCGCTGCGAGAAGCGCAACGGTTCGCCTTGGACGGTGGTGTAGGTCGCAACGCCGCCATTGGCGGCAGCGAGGCTGGCGATCTGGTCGGCGGTGATCCGGCCGGGGACGACATGATAAGTCAGAATGTTGGTCGGCGCGGCCTTGTTGGCGGGCATGACCAAGCTATCGACCGTGCCGGCGGGCAATTTGCCGAACGCCGCATTGGTCGGGGCGAAGACAGTGAACGGGCCGGGGCTCGACAGCGTGTCGACCAGCCCGGCGGCCTTGACCGCGGCGACCAGCGTGGTGTGATCGGCCGAATTGACCGCATTTTCGACAATGTTGCGGGTCGCATACATCTCCGCGCCGCCGACCATCGGATTCTCCTTGGCAATCGAACTGTCCGCGCTCATCGTGGTGCAGGCCGTGGTCGCGAGGACGGCGGCGGCCAGCAAGGTAGTTTTGAATGACATTGTAATCTCCCTTTTTTCGCCGGTGCCCGACGGCCTGGCTTGGGGGAGATACGGAGGCAGACGCGGCGCGGATGCAGCGCGGCGGGATCAGACTCGCGACAGCCTGGCGCTGGCGACGACCGGGCCGGTCGGAAGCCCGGTCGGCGACCCGCCGAGCGGCTCAATCGAGATCGCGAACATGGTCCCTTCGCCGATCGGTGTGGGCGAGGATGCATCGGCCATCACTCCGCCCCCGGCCAGATGGAACAGGCCGAGCGGATGCGGCGGCTGATTGCCGACGATCGCCCACAATTGCGCGCTACGCCCTTTCGGGATCGGCATCGGCCCGGGCATGCGGACCTGACCACGCGCGGCATCATAGACCGCGAGCGTCGGCTCCTTATGCCCCTCGATCATGAATGCGGCGACCATCGGCGTAGGTTGGACCGCAGCCGGCGGGGCGATCGGATCGGGGCGCACCAGCACCACCCCAAGCAGGCTTGCCGCGGCGAGCGACGAGGCGATCGCGAACGGTCGCCACAGCCCCGGGCGGGAACTGGCGGGATCAAGCCGCGAGAGAATGCGCTGTTCGAGACCGGCGTCGGGCTCCTTTACCGGGAAGGCGCTGAACAAAGCGGCGAACCGGTCGCGCCAGCGCTCGACATCACGCGCAAAGGCGGGTTCGGCAAGCTGGCGGCGAAGCGCGGCGGCGCGATCGTCGCCCTCAAGCAAGCCAAGCGCGAGTTCGGCGGCGGCCACGTCAGGCTCGTCGCCAATGAGGCGCGGGTCAGTCGTCACCGAGGCAATCCTTCAACCGAATAAGGCCACGCCGGACCCAGCTCTTCATTGTGCCCAATGGCACGTCGCGGCGGACGGCGAGTTCGGCATAGGTCAGGCCGTCGAAGAAAGCAGTACGGATCGCGTCGCGCTGCGGGCCGTCGAGCTCATCGAGGCAATGATGGAGCTGCGCCTCGCGCTCGTCGAGCAGCAAGCGGTCGATCGCAGAAGGTGTTTCGTCGGCGAGTTCGGCGATCACATCGACCGAGGCGAGCGGCTGACGACCTGATGAGCGGCGCCAGTCGATGGCGCGATTGCGCGCGATCGTCGCCAGCCAGCTGATCGGGCTGGCGCGGCCGGGTTCAAACGCCCCGGCACGCTTCCAAACGGTCAAATAGACCTCGCTCAACACATCCTCCGCAGCCTGGCGATCACCACAGATACGAAGGCAAACGCCAAAAAGCTTCGCCGAGGTCAGCCGATAGAGGGTGCGGAAGGCGCCACGGTCTTCCGCGCCGGTCGCGACCAACGCCTCGACCAAGCGCTGGCGCGCGGCATCGGGGCCGGATGGAGCAGGCGCGGTGTCCACGGGGTGGATGTTAGGTGGCGCGGCGGCGCGGCGCAATGCGGATCAAAGACAACGCATGAGATTGGGCATCGCGCCGCGGCGAAGCGTGTACGGGCCGATCCGCGCGGCGATCGCGGGGACGTCGATCACCAGCGTCATGACATCGCCGCGCACGCTGCCCGAGTAAGTCGCTGGATGGCGCGGCGGGACTTCGCCAACCCGGTCGGGCCCGCCATGGCCGGGGGTGTGAGTGCCGGTGGCGGTGAAGCGCCCTGCGGCGTCGGTCACGACCGGGCCATCGATCGACCCCGCAGCGCAATCATAATCGAGCGCTCCGCCCCCGCCGCTGTTGAGCATCAAGCCGACGTGCTCGCCACCCCATTGACCGGTCACCGGCGCGCGAAGCGGGGTCGCCGCGCAGCCCGAGACGAGCAATGCAACGAGGAGGGCAAGTCGGCGGCTCACTGTCGGCGCAATTCGTCGAGGTGGGCACGCTCAACCCGCTCAGCCGAGGCGGCGACCGGGCGCAGTGTCGGGCTTGACCCGCGCACGGCGAAATTGCCGTGCAGCGCGAGCGACTGCTCGTGCGTGAGGATCATCTGGCGAAGAAAGGTGGCGTCGAACGGTTGCTGGGTCTGGAGCGCGGCGAGCCGCTCCGCTTCGCGCGGCAACAGTCGCGCCGAGGGCAAGGTGTCGACGCGGCGACCGGCGAAGGACAATTGCCCGGCCAATCCGCGATGGCTTTCGGAGAAGCTCGAAGCGAGCGCGCGCACGCGATAATTGCCCGAACGGTCGAGCGCCAATTCGGCGGCCTTGACCACGAACAGGTCGATCGAAGCGGCGGTCGCGACATAGTCGGCCGGGGCGAGCGCGACGCCACCCCCCGATGGCGGGCGCGACGAGGGTTGCCGGGGGGATGGTGCGCCGGTCTGGCAAGCAGTCAGCAACAGGGCGGTCGAAACGGCGCCAAGACAAAGTTTCCAGGTGGTGCGCATCGCATTTCCTCCAGCGTCGGTCGGCGCCGGATATGGCACATCAACGACCCAACATCGACTCCGGCTTGACCACCCGGTCGAAGGTCGCTTCGTCGACCAGCCCAAGGTCGAGCCCGGCTTCCTTCAAGGTCATGCCCTGCCGATGGGCGTGCTTGGCGATAGTCGCGGCATTGTCATAGCCAATCTCGGGCGCGAGGGCGGTAACCAGCATCAGCGAGCGGTTCATCAGATCTGCGATACGATCCTCGTCAGGCTCGAGCCGGTCGAGCGCGCGCTCGGTAAAGCTCAGCATTCCGGTCGACAACAGGTTGATCGAGCGGATGACGTTGGCGCCGATCAACGGCTTGAACACGTTCAATTCCAAATGGCCCTGAAGCCCGCCAACGGTGACCGCGACATGATTGCCCATCACCTGGGCGGCGACCATTGTCAGCATTTCGCACTGGGTCGGGTTGACCTTGCCCGGCATGAT
>JAJAYY010000091.1 GCA_026785965.1 Sphingomonas bacterium | reverse complement strand
GGCGTCGCGGACCTTTTGGAAGATGACCTGCTTGGCGGCTTGCGCGGCGATCCGGCCGAACTCGATCGGGGGCAGCGGGTCGACGATGAAGTCGCCGACGGCGGCGTCCTTCTGAAGCTTTTCGGCGCCCTTGAGATCGACCTGCTTGAAATAATCCTCAACCTCCTCGACCACTTCGACGACGCGCCACAAGCGCAGGTCGCCGGTAACCGGATCGAGCTTGGCGCGGATATCGTTCTCGGCGCCGTAGCGGGCGCGGGCGGCGCGCTGGATGGCGTCTTCCATTGCCTCGATGACGATCGCGCGGTCGATCAATTTCTCGCGCGCGACCGAATCGGCGATGGCGAGCAGCTCGGCCCGGTTTGCGGTTGGTCCGCCGGTCGCGGGCGCGCCGGTTGCTGCGGTAGTGGCCATGGTCAGATCAACCTTCCTTACTTGAAATCTCGGCCATCTCGTCCCCCGGACGAGATGGATCGACCTCGATGTTATCGGCGCCCTCAGTGCTGAGCGGCGCGGTGGCGTGAATGAGCTTGTCGGTCAGGATCAGCTTGGCCGAGGCGATGTTGGCGAAGGCGACGAGCCGCTCGCCCTTGGGCGTGGTGATGCGGATCGTCTCGCCGTCGATGCCTTCGATAATCCCCGAAACCTGCTTGGCGGTTTCGACCGGCGCGACATATTTGATCCGCGCTTCGTGGCCCGACCAGTCGGCAAAGTCGCCGCGGCGGGTCAGCGGGCGGTCGATCCCGGGCGAGGAGACTTCGAGGCGATAGGCGCCGTCGATCGGGTCGCGGCCGTCGGCTTCGAGCGGATCGAAGATGTCCGAAATGGCACGCGACAGATTGGCGCAATCGTCGATCGACAATTGGCGCGTGTCGGGGCGCTCGGCCATCACCTGGAGCGTCGGATCGGACTTCCCGCCGATCATCGCCACGCGCACGAGATCGAGGCCCAACGCCGTCGCGGCGGGCTCGATCAGGGCGGCAATGGCAGTGGTATCGGTCAAAACGGCTCCGGGTTGAACAAAACCCTCTCGCTGCCGGACCGTCCCCGGCCCGGCCCCAACGTCTGACGATGTCGAGCAGAGTGAGGGTGATATAGGCGCGTCGCCCGTGAGTCGCAAGCGTTAGAGTGAGCGGCCGAGCGCGCGGTTTTCCGCGCGAATACGGACCGCCAGCGCGGCCGCGTTGAGCAGCGAAAAGAGCAATGCGATCTGCCACAGGCCGAACACCAACGGCAGCACTGCGATCTCGGCGACGACGACGAGATAATTGGGGTGATCGACATATTTGTAGGGGCCGCGCGCCACCAGTTGCTCGCCCTGAACGATGATGATCCGTGTCGTCCAGCGCGGGCCGAGCGTCCTCAGCACCCAAATCCGGCCGACTTCGATCAGTGCGAAGAAAGCGAGGAACGGGACATGGATCGGCTTGCCCGGCGCGGCCCACCCCACCGCGCCAAGCCAGGCGGCATGAAGCACGACGATTAGCGGATAATGGCCCGGCGCTGCTTCATGCCCGCCGGCGGCGAGCAGCCGGGCCGTGTTGGCACGCGCGATCGGCAGCTCGACCAATCGCTGGAGGGTGACGAAGGCGAGGATGGCGATCGCCGGCCACATCGAGTTCACGATGCAAGCACCATGCCGGCACAGGTAAAGCCCGGCCCGAAGGCGGTCATCATCACGCGGCTAGGCAGGCCGCGGGCGATCAGCGCCTGAAGCACGAACAGCACCGTCGGGGCGCTCATGTTGCCGCAGTCGCGCAGCACCTCGCGCTCGAGGTCGAGCGTCCCGCCGCCGAGCCCGAGCGCCTGCTCGATCGCATCGACCACCTTGGCGCCGCCGGGGTGGCAGCAGAATCGGTCGATGTCGCCGCGGGCCAGGCCGAGTGAGCCGAGCATCGCATCGACGGCAGGGGCGAGCTCGGCCTCAATGAACGGCGGGATGGCACGGTCGAAAATTACCGCGAGCCCCGGATCCTCGACCCGCCAGCCCATGATCCCGAGCGTGTCGGGCCACAATTTCTCGCTTGCGCCGGAAATCCGGGCGATCCCGTTGCCTGCGGTCGAAATCACCGCCGCCGCCGCTCCGTCGCCGAATAATGCGGTGGCGACGATCGCCGCGGGGTCGTCGCTGTCAAGGCGGATCGAGATTGAGCATGTCTCGACGCACACAAACAGCCAGCGACTGCCCGGCTCGGCAACCGCCAGCCGCGCCGCGGTGGCAAGCCCGGTCACCCCGCCGGCACAGCCGAGCCCGAACATTGGCACACGGCGGATGTCATCGCGCAGCCCGAGCCGCGGCGCGACGCGTGCGTCGATGCTCGGCGTGGCGATCCCGGTGGTCGATACGAACACCAACCCATCGATATCGGCCGGGGCGAGCCCGGCAGCGGCAATCGCGCGGGTCGCGGCTTGCTCGAACAACGCCTCGGTGGCGGCGACGTAAAGCGCGGTGCGCTCGGCCCAGCCATGCTCCTCGCAATACCATTCGATCGGTGCGACGGTGTGCCGCTGGTCGATCAGCGCATTGTCGAACACACCGGCCAGTCGATCGAACAAGGCCGCACGGCCACGGAACATTGCCTTGGCGGCGGCTTTGGCTTCAGACTGGCTGACCGTGTGTGGGGGCAGCGCGGTCGCAATCGACAGGATGGAAGCAGATGACAAACCGAAAGATCCTGCAGCAGGGCAGCGTCCTGCATCGGCTTCGCGGCCTGCTTTGGCAAGGTAGCGTATTGCCACTGATCATCGCGGCGGGGTGCAGCCAGGCCAAGCCGGTCGCCAGCGCCGGCTCGCCGCCGCCTTTCACGATCCATGAAGTAGCGAGCTTTTCGACCCCGTGGGCGATGGCTTTCCTGCCCGGAAGCGGGGTGCGACTGACCGGCATGGCGCTGCTGACCGAGAAGGAAGGCAGACTGTGGCTGGTCGACACCGCGAACGGCGCCAAGCAGGAGGTCGCGGGAGTGCCGACCGTCGCCGTCGCTGGCCAGGGCGGGCTTGGCGACGTGGTCGTGCACCCCGATTTCGCGGGCAATCAGCGCATCTACCTTAGCTTCGTCGAGCAAGGGGTCGACGAAACGCGCGGCGCCGCGCTGGGCCATGGCCGGCTGATCCTTGGCAGCGGACCGCCGCGGATCGACGGGTTCAAGGTGATCTGGCGGCAAGTTCCGAAGGTTACGGGCAGCGGACATTTCTCGCACCGCATTGCGTTCGGGCCCGATGGCTTGCTCTATTTGACCTCGGGCGAGCGGCAGAAGGGCGATCCGGCGCAAGCGCTCGACGGAAATCTCGGCAAGGTGCTGCGGCTGACCGACGAGGGTGTCCCGGCGCCGGGCAATCCGTGGGCGGCGAGCGGCGGGGTCGCGGCACAATATTGGACGATCGGGCATCGCAATTTGCTTGGGCTGGCATTCGCCCCCGACGGCCGGCTGTGGGAGACCGAGATGGGACCGCAGGGCGGCGACGAGTTGAATCTGATCCTCGCGGGCAAGAATTACGGCTGGCCGCGCGCGTCGAACGGCAGCGATTATGGGGTCGGTGACATCCCCGACCATCGTCCCGGCGATGGCTATGAGCCGCCCAAGACGTTCTGGGATCCGTCGATCTCGCCCGGCGGGCTGCTGATCTATTCGGGCGCGCTGTTCCCGCAATGGCAAGGCGACGCGCTGATCCCGGCGCTGTCGGGCGAAGCGCTGCTGCGGGTCGACATCAAGGGCGAGCGGGCAACCAAGGCCGACCAATGGCCGATGGGCGCGCGCATAAGAGCGGTCGATCAGGGGCCGGACGGATCGATCTATCTGATTGAGGACAAGGGGCGGTTGGTGCGGCTGGACCCAGCAAAACGTTGACATATGCCGTGTGATATGACAGCTTGGGTCGATGAACGCCGTTCGCCATGTCCGAATCTTCAAGAACGGCCGCAGCCGCGCGGTCCGGATTCCGAAAGAATTTGATATCTTTGGCGATGAATTAGTGATGCGTGAAGAAGACGGACGGCTGGTGCTCGAGCGACCCAAGAAGCCTAGTTTTCGGGAGACGCTCGAATGGCTCCGCGCGCAGCCGCCGTTAGGCCCAGAGGACGACTTTCCCCTGATCGACGATCCTCCTCCCGGGCCGACCGATGAGTTTGGCGACGAACTATATTGAGATATTTTCTCCTCGACACGAACATGGTCTCCGAAATCCTGCGCAATCCACATGGCGCGGTGGCCGGGCGGATGGCGGAGGAGAGCGGGGAGATTATCACCTCGATTATCGTCCTCGCCGAACTGCGGTTCGGGCTGGCGAAAAATCCATCGGCACGGCGTTCCAAACTGGTCGACAAGCTGTTGGAATCGCTGCCGGTAGTGGACTGGGTACCTCCCGCGGAAACGAAGTATGGTGAGATACGAGCGGAACTTGAGCGGCGTGGCATGCCAATCGGCGGGAATGATCTGTTGATCGCCGCCCACGCGTTGGCGCTCGACGCGACATTGGTCACTGCCAATGAGCGTGAGTTTCGGCGCGTGCCGCGCCTCCGGATCGAAAACTGGATCGACTGAATTTAAGTGCGCCGATAACGGAACTGGTGGGGCGTGCGGCCTTCGCGGCGGGCCTTGGCGGCGTAGCGGGTTTCGGGCCAGCCTCCGGGGTAGGTCAGCCAGTCCGAGGGC
>JAJAYY010000090.1 GCA_026785965.1 Sphingomonas bacterium | reverse complement strand
GTCGATCACGACGGCGCCCTTTTTTGTTGGCTTGGATCGCACTAACCCGCGCCACGGTTTTCCTTTTCCGCCAGTCCACAGCAAGGCGGCGACGGTGGGGGCCGTCGCCGCAGAACTCATTGTCTCGATGGGAGGGGTTGGTAACAATCCGCGCCCTGATTTCCCCCCGCTATCATCATCCTTCTGATGCGACCGGAAGATCTCCGGCCGCGCCGCGCCTTCGACCACCAGCAGCCCCTTCAACCCGCGTTCCATCCGCGACAGCGCATGATCGACGAGCACGTAGCGCCCGGGGACCTCAACCTTGAACTCGGCGACCGCGGCGCCGCCGGGAGGGACGGTCATCGTCTGGACGTCGGTCATCGGCGGCGATGTCAGCGAAGCGAGCGGATAGGCCCGGTCGAACACCTCGCCGATGACGTGGAAGCTCGATGTCTTGTTAGGCCCGCCGACGCCGAAGAAGATGCGGACACTCTCCCCGGTCTTGGCCTTGAGCGGGGCCTTGGCGAGCGCATCGGAGGCGCCGTTGAAGACGTAGTATTCGGGCTGCTCGGCCAACAGCTTGTCGATGCTCTCGGTGAGCGCGCCCTGAGTTCCGTGCGCCTGCTCGGTGTAGATTTCCCCCTGCATCACGTAGAATTCACGATCCACCTTGGAAAGGCCGCCCTCCGGCTCGACCAGGATCAGGCCGTACATGCCGTTGGCGATGTGGGAGGCGACCATCGGGGTCGCGCAGTGATAGACATAGAGACCCGGATTGAGCGCCTTGAATGTGAAACCCTTGCTTTCGCCGGGTGTCGCCATCGTCGCCGCGGCGCCGCCGCCTGGTCCGGTGACCGCGTGAAAATCGACATTGTGCGCCATCGTGCTGTCGGTCGCATTCTTCATGTTGACCTCGACGGTGTCGCCAACGCGCACGCGAACGAACGGCCCAGGAACTTTGCGGTTGAAGGTCCAGTAATGGTAGGTCGATCCGTCAGCCAGTTCGCCCATCACCTCCACCGTTTCAAGATCGACCTTGACCGTCGCGGGTCCGCGACGAGCGAGCGGGCCGGGTAGGTCGGCGGCATCACGCGAAATCGAATTGCCGCTCACTGCCGCAGCGTGAGCACGGACAGCGGGGCTGGCGGCCTGCGCTGCGACCGCACAAGGTACCGCCGCGAGCATGAGTGCGGCGGTGGTGGTGAGAAAATAGGGTAGGGTATTCATGGCCATCACTTTCTGTTTGCGAAAGAACGCCATGAGGTTAGCCGCTCTATGCGAAGCGCGAATTGAGCAGGATCAATTGGCCGCGGGAATTGACTAGATCGAGCGATCGGACAGCCTCAGCCTTCCGCCATCAACTCCAGGCGCTCGCGATCGAGAAGCCGGATGTTGTGGGTGGTCGTCAGCTGGATCAACCGGCTCGCCTTGAGCGCAGTCAACTCCCGGCTGACGGTTTCGATTCGGAGGCCGAGATAATCCGCAATATCGCTGCGTGACATCGGCAGAATCACGTCTCTCGCGCTCAAGGCATCGAGCGTGGATTCGTAGCGATCGGCGAGCATCAACAGGAACGACGCGACCCGTTCGGCGGCGGTCTTGCGGCCGAGCAGAACAAGCTGCTGGCGCGCCGCCGCCAGCTCGTGCGCCGCGAGCGCGTAGAGCCGCCGTTCGAGATAGGGATGCGCCTCGACAAATCCATCGAACCGCGACCGCGCGAAGCGGCACAAAGTGGCTGGGCCAATCGCTTCGACGGTAAACGCATGCTCGTCTTCCATCGTGATTCCGAGGAAGTCGCCAGGAAAGAGAAAGCCGGCAATTTGGCGCCTGCCGTCGGGCAGGAGTTTGGATAGCCGCAATGTCCCGGAAGTGAGGTTGTAAACGTGCGTGGCGACGTCCCCTTCGTAGGTAATCGTGTCGCCAGCGGCGAACGCGACGTTGGCGCCGCTTTGTTTCAATTCGCCAAGCTCATCGTTGTTCAAAGCGCCGCAGATTGCCAGCAATCGCACTGCGCAATCGGCACAGGGATGACCTTGCTCGAGCAGCGGGGCGTTGAAGGCCAGTGGCGAAGTCATGTCTAAAATTCCCAATCTCGGCTTTATGAGGCAGATCAACGAGTAGTCAGCCGAAACCCTGCATGAAGCGTATCTTATCAGGAACGGAAAACCCCGACGATGCCGCAATTATACGTAGTTGACTTGGCCGAGGATCAGCTGGACGCCGCCTATCCGCTGGTCAGGACGATCGCGCCTGAGGTCTCGCTTGAGCAATGGATCGATTATGTGCGCGAGGTGCGCCGCAAGGGCGGGCTGCTCGGTGTAACCGTGGACGGCGGAGCGTTGTTCGGCCTACTCACCTATCGCAAGGAAACAACGCTGCGCCGCGGCTGCGTGCTGTACATCGACAATATCGTGACCTTCGAACTGAATCGCGCGGCGCCGGGCCGTCGCGCCCTGTGCGAGGCCGCCGAAGGGCTGGCGCTGAAGATGGGTTGCTCGGCGCTAGAGTATAGGCTGGGAAGTCGTGGCTATGCCGATGGAGAATCGGCAAAGGCGCAGGGCTGGGTGAGCCTGGGTCACAGGTTGGAAGGCGTTATATTCACCAAGCCGCTGGATACCGAACGCCGTTCCATGAGTGGCGAGCGGCTGGTGCTGCCGGCGAGCGATAGCCACTTCGAATTGAGGCGATCGTTGCACAACACCTCCGTATAAGCCCGGAATGGCGCGCTTGTAGTTCTTGCTGTTTGATCTGCGCTGATTTCGACCCGGGAGCAGAGCGTGGACTATCAAGGAATCTTCAAGGCGGCGATCGAGCGCCTCCACGACGAGGGGCGCTACCGC
>JAJAYY010000089.1 GCA_026785965.1 Sphingomonas bacterium | reverse complement strand
GGGATGGTGCAGCAGCGCTGGCAGTCGCATCTCGCCGGACGATCCGATTCAACCCAGGCGCTGTGGTCGGTGCTGATGTTCGAGGCGTGGCGGCGCGACCAAGGCCAGGCCTAACCGCCGAATGGGTAGAAGCTATACGGCAGCCAATATACGGCGTGGGCCGCATAGTTGAGCCACACGCCCAGCACCAACGCCGAATAAGCGATGATCGCGACCCGCCCCGCCCCGACGCTCATCAAGGTCCCGGGAACGCGCGACAGGACCGCCAATTGCAACGGCAATATGTAGAGCGCGAGCCGGTCGACCACGGTCGATGACGGAAGCACGAACAATAATATGAGGAAACCGAACGCCGCGATCGAGAAGTTGCGCCACAAACTCGCTTCCTCGCCATGAAATCCCAGTCGTTCGCGATAAAGCAGGAACAGCGTCGCTGGGACGATCGCCATCGCGACCCGAATGGCGGCGCCTTGCGAACCATATTCGGCCTCGATGTAGCCCTCGACCAGCCGATCCATCGAATCCTCGAGCAACAGGTCGTATAATAGAAACCCGGCCGCCAGGATGAACAGCAGGTTGATCAGCAGGTTGCGCTTGCCCTTGAGCAGCACCAGCAGCAGCCCGACGACCGCGGTCTTGTGGAATAAGGCCGCGCCGAGGACATACAGGCTGAAGCGCGGGATCGAGGCGCCGCGGTGAATCGCGGCCAGCCCGGCCATGATCAGGCCGATCGCCACCGCCTGGCGCGTATAGCCCATCGCCACCACCACGATCAGGTACGGAACCGCGACCAGCATCGCCAGCCAGCGGTCGGGTAGCGTTGCCGCAAAGCGGGTCAGCCCCCATACGAAAATCAGGCCGCACACCAGATTGACCAGCCAGATTTCTCCGCCGACCTTCGCTACCGCCGTATTGATCAAGTGATAAGCGGGGTCGGTCACGAACAGTGTGTCGTCGAGGCTTTGGTATCCGTCGATGCTGAACATGCGCTCATAAGCGCCCCAGTCGCCCCCGACCTGGTAGCGCAGCCCGATCACGAGCGCGAGCAGCAGCGCCGCCAGGATGAGCATCACGGGGGCCCCCCGCCGCCGCGCGGTCGGGTCACCCTGGCCCAAAGCGCCGACTGCAAAAATGGCGAAGATCAGCCAGTAAACGAACAAATGCGCCGCCCGCAGCAAAGGGAGCCAGACACGGCGAACACCGCAGCGTCGTGATAGGTTAGCATGAGGGCCGCGTCCAGCGCGGCGCCGGGCCGCAATCGGACTCGGCATCAATCGCTGATTGCCGACCTGCTTCCGCAATTGGCTTGCGGGACGATCTGTTTTACGCTTTTCAAGTCGCGCTAGTGCCACCCAAGCAGGACCGACCGATGATCGAACCGACCTACGAGCGCACGGCGCAATTGCTCGAAGCCGAGCTTGGCGATGAACTCGTTGCGCTCGACGCCGCGGCGGGCAATTGCTTCGGCTTCAATGCGGTCGCGGCGAGCGTCTGGCGTTACCTCGAACAGCCCAGGACCCTGACCGAGTTGCACACCGCATTGCTCGCCGAATATGACGTCGATGCCGAGCAATGCGGTCAGGAATTGCGCGAATTGCTCGCCGATTTGACCGAGCAGGGTTTGGTGCGTCGCGTCGCCTGAATCGCCTAGCGACAACATTCTTGCATCGGCGGACCTTAAACGCCATGATAACGTTCTTTCGGACGAGCCCGCTTTAAACGCAGTTCAGGGATGGTGTGATGAGTAAGAAAATTTGGCAAAAGCCTGAAATTAAGCGGATCCAAGCTGGTTCGGCTGAGAACAATACTGCCCTGGGTACCGACAACTCTGGCGTAAAACCCAAGTCGTAATCGCCCTTAGGGGGCGTGGTTCAAAGCGCCTCCCAGACGCTCAAAGAAATCCGACATGACTGCGATCTTCGGCTGCGTCTTCGTCTGCGCTGAACAGCATGGCGACAGCCTCGCCGTTTGCAACAAGATGTCAAACGCCATGCCCGATTTTGGGGAGAAGCGACACCCGTTGCGGCAGCATGGGCCTGCCGCATTTGGCTGTTCGCTCAGCAACCGGCTGCCGGAAGACCGCTTCGACCACCAGCCGCTGCTCGTCGACGACCGTTATTTGATGGTTGCCGACGTCCGCATCGACAATCGCGAGGAGTTGATTGGCGTCCTGTACGGAGCGACGGCCGACAGTTCTCAGCTCGCTGACTCCGACATCCTGATGTCCGCATGGAAGAAGTGGAACCTTGAAACCCTCGACCGGATCACCGGCGATTTCGCTTTCGCGGTGTTCGACTTGGTCGATCAAAGCCTGACCTTGGCCCGCGACCCAACCGGCCAACGACCATTATTTTACGCGTATGGCGATACGTTCGCAGCCTTCTCCTCGATGCCCAGCGGATTGCTCGCCTCATCGCTTTTCCCGAATGGCTTCAATCTCGACTGGCTGGCCAGTACTTTGCTCGACGTATCCGACCTTGGCGAGGGAACGAGCTTTGCGCACATCAACCGGGTCAAACCCGGTTTTGTCGTCAAAATTTCCGCCAATTCGATCGAGCACTGTCAATATTGGAAGCCCGAATCTGTGCCACTCGCACTATCCGATGAGGCATTCGTCGAGACCTATAATCGACTGTTCAACCACGCGGTCACAGCGCAGAGTCGCCGCGCGAGCGGGGCGCTTGCCGTCCATTTGAGCTCAGGCTTCGACTCCAGTGCGGTTGCTGCATTCGCTTCGGAAATTGGTCCGGTCCCCCCTATCGCTTTCACGGCCGCGCCCCGCATTGGCTTCGATGGGCCGGTGCCGCGCGGTCGCATCGCCGATGAATCAAACCTCGCCGGCAAGACAGCGCGGATGCACAGAATGCACCACGTAGTGGTCAGATCAAGCGGATATCCGCTTGCTGCGTTGCGCAGCGATGCGCGAATTTACCAGGAACCCGACCGCAATATCGTCAACATGGACTGGTGGGGCGAAATCTTGCAATCGGCGCGCAATCACGGTGCCACCACGCTGCTCACCGCCACGTTCGGCAATCTGACGATTCACGGCGGCGGACTTCGCATTCTTGCTCAATATGCGACGCTCCGCGGATGGCGCGTGTGGTGGCGGCAGGCGCGCGCGGCGCGGCGCATTCCCACGGTGCGCTGGCGAGGAATCTTGATCAACAGTTTCGAACACCGCCTGCCCCGCTTTGCCGTCCAACTCCTTGAGCGGACGTTCCGGGCCAAGGCCAAGCCGCAAGACACTTACTTCCTGCACGCCTGTTGGTTGCGCCGCGCTCCGGCGTTGGCGCGCGCCGACCGGAACCTATTCGACAGCGGCAATTTCCATCACGATCGCCTCGCAGCGATTGCCTCTCAAGACAATGGCCTGTTCAGGATCGGCGCGCTGATCGAGGCCGGCATCGATGAGCGCGACCCCACCGCTGACCGCCGCTTGATGGAGTTCGGTTTCCGCCTTCCACCGCGACAGATGCTTGATAATGGTGTGTCGCGCCCGCTGATGCGTCGCGCACTGGCCAAGCGTCTGCCTGACGCAATCCTCGCCAATCCCGCTCGCGGACTGCAGGCCGCCGATTGGTACGAACAGTTTCGCAAGCAAGAAGTGCTCAACATTCTTGATGAAATCAGCGCTAGCAAGACAGTCAATCAACTGATCGATCTGGAGCGAATGCGGCGCACGCTCGAACAATGGCCTGAAAGCAATTGGAACAGCGCGAGCGCGCTGGCCATCTACCGTCGTGCTTTTACCCTGACGATTTCAATCGCGGTCTTGATCGATGAATTTGAGAAGATGATCGATGCGAATGATTTTACCGGCTGTTTTCCTGCCACGGCGGCGATGCCTGCGCCCATCGGCCAAGCCGCGACGACCTAGCTCGGCCGGGCTTCGGTTAGTTCACACCAAGCGGCCGATTGGTTGACGACTCGCGCGCGTGATCGATCAAACGCGCGCATTCACCATCGAAATGCTCATACCCCCACCTCCGGGTCGCGACGAACAGCGGAGTGCTTCTCGCAAGCCGCGCGCAGGCGTCGAGGTGAAGCGCGGGTTGCCCGGCGAGCGACAGATAGGATCCGCGATAGGTATTCGAGGATAAGGCGCTGAACGCCGCGACGCCAACAATCAGACGGATCGCCGAAGCCTCGCCTTGGTCGAGGCAATAGATGCCGCCAAGCTCGATCGGCTTCGCGCCATGCTCTTCAGAGCCGACGGGAACGTCGTATTTGTTCCACTCATCATCACCCACGTAGGACCGCGAATAGTCTCCGCT
>JAJAYY010000088.1 GCA_026785965.1 Sphingomonas bacterium | reverse complement strand
GCTCGGGCAGCGCCGACCATGCATGGATGGACCTGTGCCGCGGCCCGCACCTCGCCTCGACCGGCAAGCTCGATCCGCAGGCGTTCAAGCTGACCCGCGTGTCGGGGGCCTATTGGCGCGGCGACCAGGCCAATCCGATGCTCAGCCGGATCTACGGCACCGCCTGGCTCAACAAGAAGCAGCTCGCCGAGCATCTCGTCCGGCTCGAGGAAGCCGCCAAGCGCGACCATCGCCGCATCGGCCAGGACATGGACCTGTTCCATTTGCAGGCCGAAGCGCACGGATCGGTGTTCTGGCATCCCAAGGGGTTCGTGTTGTGGCGGCAGTTGGAAGCCTACCTCCGCCGCAAGCTCGACGACGCCGGCTATCGTGAGATCAAGACCCCGCAATTGATGGACGCGCGGCTGTGGGAGGCGTCGGGCCATTGGGGCAAGTTCCGCGAAGGGATGTTCGTCGTCCCCGACGAGGTCCCGGGGATCGACCCGTCGCAGCCGGTGATCACCGGGTCGGGCGATCTGATGGCGCTGAAGCCGATGAATTGCCCGGCGCACGTCCAGGTGTTCCGTCAGGGGATCAAGTCGTACCGCGACCTGCCGTTGCGCCTCGCCGAATTTGGCTGCTGCCACCGCAATGAACCGCACGGCGCGCTCCACGGCATCATGCGGGTGCGCCAATTTACGCAGGACGACGCGCACATTTTCTGCACCGAAGCCCAGGTCGTCGACGAAACCAAGGCGTTCTGCAGCTTGCTCGACGGCATTTATCGCGACCTCGGCTTTGCCGATTATGCGGTCAAGCTGGCGACCCGGCCCGATGTCCGCGCGGGCGAGGATTCAACCTGGGACCGCGCCGAGCAGGATCTCGAATCGGCGCTCCACCAGACCGGGCTCAAGTTCGAAGTGCTCCCGGGCGAAGGGGCGTTTTATGGTCCCAAGCTCGAATTCCACCTCACCGATGCGATCGGGCGGACGTGGCAGTGCGGCACGCTTCAGCTCGATTATGTCATGCCCGAGCGGCTCGACGCGTCGTTCGTCGGAGAAGATGGCGAGAAGCATCGCCCGGTGATGCTCCACCGCGCCATTCTCGGCACGTTCGAACGCTTCATCGGCATTTTGATCGAGCATCACGCCGGGCGCTTCCCCTTGTGGCTGAGCCCGGTCCAGGTCGTGGTCGCGACGATCGTGTCCGATGCCGATGATTGTGCTCATGGGGTTGTTGAAAAGCTCAAGGCGGCGGGCCTCCGCGCCGAAGTCGACGTGCGCAACGAGAAGATCAACTACAAGGTCCGCGAGCACAGCCTGGCCAAGGTCCCGCTGCTGCTGGTGGTCGGCAAGCGCGAGGCTGAGGAAGGCACCGTCGCCATCCGCCGGCTGGGCAGCGACGAGCATCAGAAGGTCATGAGCCTCGATGAGGCGGTGGCGATGATCGTCGGCGAAGCGGTGCCGCCGGATCTGCGCTGACAAGGACTTATTTGACGCTCATTGACGCCACGCCGCCACAATGCGGCGGCAAAATGGAACTCGCTTCCTTCCCGGCCTTTTCATCCGCAAGGGAAGCGCCTACCTCGCGCCTCTCAACCAACGATTCTTGGAGACTACGCTATACCACCGCCCAATCAGCGCCGTTCGATGTCGCCGCCGGCCTTTACCGGCCCCCGC
Source organism: Sphingomonas bacterium (assembly GCA_026785965.1). Classification (GTDB taxonomy): domain Bacteria; phylum Pseudomonadota; class Alphaproteobacteria; order Sphingomonadales; family Sphingomonadaceae; genus Sphingomicrobium. The sequence goes on along the minus strand of JAJAYY010000088.1, from coordinate 6,690 downwards.
TATAATCAGTTCATCAACGTGCCCAAGGTGCGCGTGATCGACGAGAATGGCGAGAATCTGGGCGTGATGTATACCAAGGAGGCGATCGAGCAGGCCGCCGGAGTCGGCCTCGACCTGGTCGAGATCAGCCCTGGTGCCGATCCCCCCGTCGCCAAATTCCTCGATATCGGCCGCTTCAAATATGAAGCCCAGAAAAAGGCCAACGAGCAGCGCAAGCGCCAGAAGACGCAGGAGATCAAAGAGATCAAGATGCGTCCCAACATCGACGATCACGATTATGACGTGAAGATGCGCAAGGTGTTCGAATTCCTCGAGGAAGGCGACAAGGTCAAGTTGACCTTGCGCTTCCGCGGGCGCGAGATGGCGCACAACCAGCTCGGCATGGCTGTGCTCCAACGGGTCGCAGCGGACACCGAAAAGGCGGCCAAGGTCGAACAGCATCCGCGCATGGAAGGCCGCCAGATGCTGATGGTCATCGCTCCCAAGTAAGGCGCGGGCCCGGGCACGCCAAACGCGCGTAATTTCGGTTACCAAACAGGTTCGTTCGAGCGGCGCTTTCCGTTACGGAATTCGCCGCTCGATTCTATTGCGCTGCACCATGTGACATTTCTGTCGCAAGCCCTGTGATTCGCGGGAACAAAAGGCGGCATTCGCTTCCCCGTCCCTCTCGCTTGTGATTAATTCGCTCCCAACAAGAACAAATATCCTTTGGGGGAGAATCATCATGCGTAAGTCCGTTTGGCTGCTTTCGGCCGGTCTCTTTGCGCTTTCCACGCCCGCGTTTGCGCAGCAAGCCGACGCCACCACCGACAATCCGACCCCGTCGCAAGCGGCGACGCCGCCAACCGAGTCGCCGGTCGAGGCCGCCTCGGTCAGCGATGATCCTGAAACCATCGTCGTGACCGCGCAGGGCCGCCTCCAGGCGCTGCAGGACGTTCCGATCGCGGTCACCGCGGTGACCGCCGAGGCGATGCAGAATTCGGGTGCCAGCGACATTCGCCAGCTCAACCAGCTCGCGCCGTCGTTGCTGGTTTCCTCAACCGGGTCCGAAGCCAATGGCTCGGTCCGCATCCGCGGCATCGGCACGGTCGGCGACAACCCCGGCCTCGAAAGCTCGGTCGCGGTGTTCATCGACGGCGTCTATCGCTCGCGTTCGGGCATCGGCCTCAACGAATTGGGCGAGCTTGACCGGATCGAAGTGCTGCGCGGACCGCAGGGAACCCTGTTCGGCCGCAACGCATCGGCCGGCCTGATCAACATCATTTCCAAGAAGCCGTCATTCGTGTGGGGCGGCTATGGCGAAGCGTCGATCGGCAATTATGATTATCGCCGCCTCGGCGCGGGGATCACCGGGCCGATCACCGAAACGCTGGCGTTCCGCCTCGACAGCGTGCTGGTCAAGCGCGATGGCTTTTACGAGGACGTCAACAACGGCACCGACATCAACGATCGCGACCGCTTGTTCACGCGCGCTCAATTGCTGTTTGAGCCCAACAGCGACCTCAGCATCCGCCTGATCGGCGATTACACCAACCGCGACGAAAAATGCTGCGCGGCGGTCTACGTCAACAATGAGATCAACGATCAGATCGGCGGGCTCAACGATCCGGCGCAGAACAACATCGTTCGGGTGCTGCGCGATCTCGGGCAAGATCTCAACGCCTTCCAGGATCCGTTCAGCCGCAACGTCTCGGTCACGCGCGGGCGCGGTTACAAGGGCCAGACCCGCGATGGCGGCCTGTCAGCCGAAATCAATTACAATCTCGGCGGCGCCAAGCTGACCTCGATCACCGCCTATCGCGGCTACAAGGCCTCGCAGGGCGGTGACTTGGATTATAGCACGGTCGATATCCTCTATCGCCCCGACGACGACAATGCCTTTCGCCAGTTCAAGACGTTCAGCCAGGAGCTGCGCCTCCAGGGGTCGGCGCTCAACGATCGCCTCGACTGGTTGGTCGGCGGCTATTACGCCAACGAGAAGTTGACGGTTACCGACAATATTCGCTTCGGCGGCGACTATGGTCGTTTCGCGACCTGTCGTTTGGTCAGCGGCAGCGCGCTTGCTCCCTTGTACAACCCGACGGCACCAGGGTGCCTCGCCGCCCGTCCAGCAGCATTCGGCCTTGCCAGCCCGGCGATCTACGCCGCAATCGACCGGCTCGACAGCCTGCGCAACCTCGGCAGCACGCAGGACATTTACAAGCAGACCAGCCGCAACTTCGCTTTGTTCACGCACAACATCATCCACATCACCGACAAATTGGATGCCACGATCGGCGTTCGCTACACCAATGAGCGCAAGCGGTTCGATGCCACGTTCGGCAACAACAACACGGTCTGCTTCAACAATAATGTCGCACTCGCGCCATTCCTCGCGAACCCGGGGTTGGCGCCAACGGCCCGGGCGATCATCGGACTTGGTTGCTTCGGCAACTCGACTTCGGAACTCAACGGCGTCAGCATCAACGACAAGCGTTCGGAGCATAAGTTCACCGGCACCGGCGTCCTGTCATACAAGCCCAATGATGATCTGCTGTTCTACGGCAGCTTCTCGCGCGGCTACAAGGCAGGTGGCTTCAACCTCGACAAGTCGGGGCTGAAAAGACCGATCGGCACATTTGCCTCTGCGGGTGGCGCGCAGGCCCTGGTTGGGCGGCTCCAGTTCGATCCTGAACTGGTCGACGCTTATGAACTCGGCACCAAGGCCACGCTCGGCATTTTCACTTTCAGTGCCGCTTTGTTCCGCCAATATTTCAGCAACTTCCAGCTCAATACGTTCGATGGTTCGGTGTTCTTGGTTCAGAATATCAATGGTTGTTCGAAGAGCCTCGGCGGCGCTGATCGCGATCAGTCCAAGTTCCCGACCGCGACGAGCAATTACACGCCGGTGAGCCCGACCAACCCGCTCGGTGCGGACAGCACGGGTGTCTGCGCCAAGGATGACGTGACTTGGGGCGTTCGCTCGCAGGGCCTCGAACTTGAGGCGTCGGCTCGCCTGATGCGCGAATTGCGGGTCAATGCCGGCCTGACGTTCTCGAACACCAGATATAATAAGGATCTGGTTGGTACCGACGATGGTGCCCCGCTCAGCTCCGCACTTCGCCGCCTTCCGGGTGAGCGTCTGTCCAACGCCCCGGCGCGGGTTGCGACCGGCGCGATTGCTTACACGCCGGCAATCGGCGGGAGTGGGCTGTCGGCCCTGTTCTATATCGATGCCCGCTACACCAAGGGCTACAATTCGGGATCGGATCTGTTCCCGCAAAAGGCGCAGGACAGCTTCACCGTGGTCAACGGCCGGATCGGGCTGCGCGGCCCCGAAGAGCGGTGGGCGATCGAATTGTGGGCGCAGAATTTGTTCAATCAGGACTATTCGCAGGTCGCCTTCAACTCGCCGTTCCAGGAAGGTGCGGGGACCGCTCCGTTCACCGATCCGTCTTATCCCGGCGGGCGCCAGATCTTCTCGGCCTTCCTGGCCGAGCCGCGGACCTACGGCCTGACGGTGCGGACCAAGTTCTCGCCGCCGCGCGCAGTGGCGCCGGAATATGTTGCGCCGCCCGCTCCGCCGCCGCCGCCGGCGATGCAGACCTGCTACGACGGCAGCATGATCGCGGCCGACGCAATGTGCCCGACCCCGCCGGCTCCGGTCGTGGTGCCGCCGGCTCCGGCGCCCGAGCGCGGCTGATCCGCCACGGTCAAATTAGAGACAGGGCCTCGCCGGTTGGCGGGGCCCGTTTTCTATCGCGCGACGGCGGCAATCAAGGTGTGGCGCAGCGCATCGACTTCGCGCGCATCGAGCTTCTTGCCGTCGGCGCGGGTGACGTAGAACACGTCGACCGCGCGCTCGCCATAGGTTGCGATATGCGCCGAATGGAGCATGTGCCCGGCGGTGTGGATGGCATAAGCGAGGCTCGCCAGCAGCCCGACGCGGTCGCGCGCGTTGACCTCGATCACCGTGGTGCGGGTCGAGGCCTTGTCGGCGATCAGCACCGATGGGGCGACCGAAAATGCTTCTTCGCGGCTTGATAGCGGCGGCGAAGCGGGCGGCGCGGGAGCGTCACCGGCGAGCGAAGAAGCGACTTGCTTGACCAGCCGCGCGCGATGGCGCGGGTCGGCATAGTCCTTGCCTCGCGCGTCGGTGACCAGCAGATTGTCGAGCGCCATGCCGTCGCGGGTGGTGTGGATACGCGCGTCGACCACCGACGCCCCGGCGGCGGCCAAGCCGGCCACGATACGGTAGAACAGCCCCGGGCGATCGGGCGCGAAGACCGATAGGCGGGTCGCGCCAGAGGCCGGGTCGGGCTCGGCATGGATCGACGGGACGGGGTCGCCGATGCGCGATTCGGCGGCGGCAATCTGACGCGCATTGCCAAGCTGCCACTCGGGCGGTTCGGCGAGCCAATAGCTGTCTGGCAGGCGCCGCGCATGGGCCCGTGCGGCGCCCCTTGTCCAGCCCAGTTCGAGCGCGAGCGTGTCGTGCCGCGCGGCGACCTGCTCGCTCCGTCCGCGCTGCTTGTGGCCAAGCCGCAGTCGCTCCTCGGCGGCGTCGAACAAGGTGCGCAGCAATTGCCGCTTCCATTCGGTCCAGGTGGTCGGGCCGACAGCGCGAATGTCGACCACGGTGAGGATCAGCAGCAGCCGCAACCGTTCGGGACTTTGCACCGTGCGGACCAGATCATCGATCGTCTTGGGATCGGCGAGGTCGCGGCGAAATGCGGTGTTCGACAGCAGCAAATGGTGGCGAACGAGCCAGGCGACGGTCTCGGTCTCGGCCGAATCGAGCCCGAGCCGCGGCCCAAGCTGGAGCGCGATCTGCTCGCCAAGCTCGCTGTGGTCGCCGCCCCGGCCCTTGGCGATGTCGTGGAGCAGCACCGCGACATATAGCGCCCGGCGCGACGCGATCTGGCGGAACAAAGCGGTCGACAGCGGATGGTCGTCGGCGAGTTCGCCGCGCTCGATCGCGGCGAGCAGGCCGATGGCGCGGATCGAATGCTCATCGACGGTATAATGGTGGTACATGTCGAACTGCATCTGCGCGACGATCCGGCCGAAGTCGGGGATGAAGCGCCCGAACACCCCGGCTTCGTTCATCCATCGCAGCACTAGGTCGGGGCGCTCGACATTGGTCAGCACGTCCATGAACAAGGCATTGGCGCGCGGATCGTCACGCGCGGCGTCGACCAGCCGCGCGTCGCGCGCGGCGGCGCGCATCGCGGTCGGATGGATCTCGATCCCCTCGCTCACCGCGAGCGCGAACAATTCGATCAGCCGCACCGGATCGCCAGCGAACCAGTCGTCGCCGGGGATCGACAGCCGTCCGCGGTCGAGCGTGAAGCCGGCGAGCCGCTTGGGGCGGCGGCGCAGCGTCGGCAGCGCGAAGCGGCGGCCCTTTTCGCCCAACTGCTCGTCGAGCTGGGCGAGGAACAGACCAGTCAGGTCGCCGACCGTCTTGGCGTTGAGAAAATAGAATTGCATGAACCGCTCGACCGCTGATTTGCCCGGGCGGTCGGCGTAGCGCATCGCCGTCGCGATGGTCCGCTGCATGTCGAACCCAAGCCGCTCTTCGGGCCGCCCGGCGGCGAGGTGAAGGTGGCAGCGCACCGCCCAGAAAAAGCGTTCGGCGCGCTCGAAGCGGCGATATTCCGCGGCGGTGAACAGCCCCTTGTCGACGAGGTCTGCGGGGCGCTCGACCCCGAGTGCATATTGGCCAATCCAATATAAAGTGTGCAGGTCGCGAAGACCGCCCTTGCCGTCCTTGACGTTGGGTTCGACGACATAGCGGCTGTCGCCCATGCGGCAGTGACGTTCGTCGCGCTCGGCGAGCTTGGCGGCGACATAATCGCGGGTCGTGCCGGCGACGACTTCGGCGCGGAAGCGGCGGATCGCGTCGCCGGCGAGCGCTTCGTCGCCCCACAGCCAGCGCGCTTCGGGCATCGCCGTTCGCGCGGTCATGTCGGCGCGGGTCACCGCGACGACTTCATCGACCGTGCGGACCGACTGGCCGACCTTCAATTTCAAATCCCACAGCAGGTAAAGCAAAGCCTCGGCAACCTGCTCGCACCATGGCGCATCGCGGCGCCCGACCAGCAGCATCAAATCGAGGTCGCTATACGGCGCCATCTCGCCGCGCCCGGTGCCGCCGAGCCCGAGCAGCGCCACGCGCTCGCCTTTGGTCGGGTTGGGATTGGGGTAGAGCCGCTGAGTGACAAGATCGAACGCCAAACGAACGAGCTGGTCGTGGAGGAAGGCAGTGGCGGCGGCGGCCGAGCGGCCGCGATTGGGATTTCGGGTGAGCCGCCGGGCAATGTCCTCGCGCCCCGCAGCTAGCGCGCGACGCAGCAAGTCGGTCGCCGCGGGAAGCAGGTTGGCGGCGGGCAGCGCGGCGATCGCGTCGGCCAGCCCCCGCCGGTCGATGATCGCGCGCCGATCGGCAATCAGGTCGAACCGCGGGACAGGCATCAGCCGCCGCTGGTCAGCCGCTTGAGCGCGTAGAGCGCGTCCAATGCTTCGCGCGGGGTGAGGGCGTCGGGGTCGAGCTGGCCAATCGCCTCGGCGAGCGCGTCGGGGATCGGCTCGGGGGCGGCGGCAACGGTCGCGGCGAACAGTGGCAGATCGTCGAGCCCGGCGGCGATCCCGCCGGTCGCGTCGCGCCCCCCCTCCAGCCGATCAACCACCCCCTAGGCGCGCGCGAGG
>JAJAYY010000087.1 GCA_026785965.1 Sphingomonas bacterium | reverse complement strand
CCTCTACCACATGGCCGCCGGGATGATGCGTGTCGTCACCATCCGCCCGGGCATTGGAGACGCCGCATGACGCGCCCTGAATATCGCTTGCTGGCCGCCGCAGCGGCAGCCTCATTGGTGGTCGCTGCGCCCGCCGCGGCACAAATGAACCACACCAACATGCCCGGCATGAACATGCCGATGCCTGCGGCGAAAAAACCCGCCGCCAAGAAAGCGGCGGCCAAGAAGCCGGTGACGAAGAAGCCCGCAGCCAAAAAATCCGCCGCCAAGCCTGGTGCGAGAAAAGCGGTGGCGAAGAAGCCGGTTACAACGAAGCCGGTTTCAGCGCCGGATCCGCACGCCGGGCACGACATGTCGACCATGGCCAATCAGCCGCCGGCCGATCCGATGGTCGGGCATGACATGGACTCGATGCCCGGCGCACCGATGCCCGCCGGGCACGACATGAGCGGGATGGACAATGCAGCGCCTGCAGGAACCGACCTGCCCGCCGGCAATGCGCCGCCGCCGCCAGTCCCCGTCGATCATGCCGCGGACACGGTCTATGGCGCCGGCAACATGGCGATGGGCCGTCATCACCTGAAGGAGGGTCACGGCGGCCAGAAGTTCACCCAAATGATGTTCAACATCGCCGAGGCACAATTCCGCAACGGCCGCGACGGCTTCGAGTGGGACGGGGAGGGCTGGTATGGCGGCGACATCGACCGGCTGTGGATCAAGAGCGAAGGCGAAGGCGCCTTCGGCCAGTCGATCGAGAGAGCCGAGGTTCAGGCGCTCTACAGCCGCGCTGTCGGGCCCTACTTCAACCTTCAGGGTGGGCTTCGCTACGACTTCAGGCCCAACCCGTCGCGGGTTTACGCGACGGTCGGGTTCGAAGGCCTGGCGCCGGGCTTCTTCGACGTCGAGGGCGCGCTGTTCCTGTCGAACAAGGGCGAGCTGATGGCCCGCCTTGAAGGCTATTATGACCAGCGGATCACCCAGCGGCTGATCCTCCAGCCGCGCGCCGAGGTCAATTTCGCGGCACAGAATAGTCGCGAGATCGGTGTCGGGGCCGGGCTTAGCGACGCCGAGGTCGGCCTGCGCCTGCGCTATGACATCCGCCGCGAGTTCGCGCCTTATGTCGGCGTCCAATACCAGCGCGCCTTCGGCAAGACGCGCCGCTACCTGCGCGACGAGGGCGAGGATGCCGGCGGCTGGAGCCTGCTGACCGGCGTTCGGGTGTGGTTTTAGACCAATCAAACAGGAGGTGAGTGAGATGAAATGGATGCTCATGATCGCGGCGGCTGCGCTGGTGGCGCAACCAGCCGCCGCCCACACGCCCTCAGCGACGAAAGCCGATGCGGCGGCAGTGCGCTCGGTATTGTCGACCTATAAGTCGGCGATCGAACGGCTCGATGCCAACGGCACCGAGCGCTTGTTCACGACCGATTCCGCAGTCTTCGAAACTGGCGGGGTGGAGGGCAATTACGCCAATTATCTCGCCCACCACCTCACGCCCGAACTCGCAGAATTCAAGAGCTTCCGCTACTCCAACTACAAGATCGAGGTCAGGTGCGTCGGCCCGGTCGCGCTGGCGACCGAAAGCTATCGCTATCGGATCGAAACCAAGAAAGGCGAGGCCACCGAGCGCCTCGGCGTAGCCACCAGTGTGCTCACCAAGGTCAAGGGCAGCTGGAAAATCCTCTCAATGCATAACTCGGCAAGGAGGCCCAAAGCGTCATGACCGAGCCTCGCGACATCGAAACCCAAGACGAGGACACCACGCCCAAGGGCCAGTTCCTCGATCTCCACCGCCATCTGCCAAGCACGGCATTTGTCTTGTTGTTGCTGTTGAGTCTCGCGGCCTTCGGAGGGGCGTTCGTCTATGCCGGTGTCTACAATATCGGCGCGGACGAGCCGCACTCAAAGCTCGTCTACAACACGCTGGACAAGTTTCGGGAACGCGCCATCAAGCACCACGCACGTGACATCGTCCTCCCCGCCGATTTCGGCGATGCCAAACGCATTGCAACTGGCGCGGGCCTGTATTCGGAGATGTGCGCCGACTGCCATCTCGGTCCAGGCGTCGACAAGTCTGAAATGAGCCAGGGCCTGTATCCGCCCGCCCCGGAATTAGCGCGCGGAATCAATCACACTCCCGCCGAAATGTTCTGGATCATCAAGCATGGCATCAAATTGAGTGCGATGCCTGCATGGGGCAAGACCCACGATGACGAGCTGATCTGGGACATGGTAGCATTCGCTCGGGCGCTGCCTAAAATGTCGCCGGAACAATATCAGGCGGCATTGGCGAGCGCGCCGGCCGGTCATGACGAGATGATGAAGGCCATGCCCGGAATGGCGGGAATGTCGGGAATGAAGGACAGCGAGGCAGGAAAGCCCACACCATCGGGTCACAGCCATGCCAAAGGGTCCAAGCCGCACGCCGACTAGCTCGAGCAATCCGCTTCTACACCAATCAACCAACGGGGAATGACATGGAAAACGAGCATGCCAAGCACAACGGCACAAACGATACGATGGCAATGAACACGGACATGGGCAAATCGCCCTATCTCATGTTCGCCGCCAATCTTCTGGCCAGCGGCATCGTCATGTATTTCGTGATGTATACGATGATCGACAGCTCCGCCGAGCTCTATAACAACCTCAACAATCTCTACATGACGATGATGATGGTCACGACCATGGCGCTCCTCATGCTGTGGATGATGCCCGCGATGTTTCCCGACCGACGCACTAATATCATCCTGAACGTCACGTTCGCGGCACTATTTCTCTTTTCGCTCTACGGCATGCGGACCCAGGCGCTGGTCGGTAACGACCAGTTCCTCCGCGCGATGATTCCGCATCATTCCGGCGCGATCCTGATGTGCGAGAAATCGGCCATCACAGACCCGGAAATCAAGCGCTTGTGCGACGGCATCATAACTTCGCAAAAGGCCGAAATAGCGCAAATGAAGGCACTGCTTGAGCGGTAGGGACGGATCATTTGAAGCCGGGACAATTCGCCCCTAAAGGCAGCCCCATGACCAACATCGTCTCCACCCGCTTGCTGATTCTCGGCTCCGGCCCGGCCGGAATGACCGCCGCAATCTATGCCGCGCGCGCCGGGCTCAGCCCGATCGTCGTTCAGGGCATCCAGCCCGGCGGCCAGCTCACCACCACCACCGATGTCGAAAATTATCCCGGCTTCCGCGACGTCATCCAGGGTCCGTGGCTGATGGAGGAAATGCAGGCCCAGGCCGAGCATGTCGGGACCCGGATGATGTGGGACCATATCAATCAGGTCGATCTCACGCGCCGCCCGTTCGTGCTCAAGGGCGACAGCGGCGAATATCATGCCGACACCTTGGTCATCGCGACCGGCGCACAGGCCAAATGGCTCGGGCTGCCGAGCGAGGAGCATATGAAGGGCAAGGGCGCGAGCGCCTGCGCCACCTGCGACGGCTTCTTCTACCGCGGCAAGAAGGTCGCGGTGATCGGCGGCGGCAACACCGCGGTCGAAGAAGCGCTGTACATGACCAACCACAGCCATGACGTCACCCTGATCCACCGCCGCGATAGCTTCCGCGCCGAAAAGATCCTCCAGGACCGCTTGTTCGCCAATCCGCACATCAAGGTGATGTGGGACAGCGAGGTCGCCGCGTTCGTCGGTGGCGGAACCCCCGAAGTGCTGGTCGGGCTCGACATCCGCTATGTGAAGACCGGCGCAATCAGCCTGCTCGAAGTCGACGGCGCGTTCGTTGCGATCGGTCATTCGCCCGCAACCGAACTGTTCATCGACTAGCTGACCCTCGTCAGCGACGGCTATATGGTGGTCGAGACCGGGACCACGCGGACTTCGGTCGACGGCGTGTTCGCGTGCGGCGACGTGATGGACAAGATCTACCGCCAGGCAGTCACCGCGGCGGGCACGGGGTGCATGGCCGCATTGGACGCGGAGAAGTTCCTGGCGGAAGAGGAGTTCGAGGCGCTTCAGGCGGCCGAGTAGCCGCTCGAACGTCTGCTATGGGTGGAAACCGGGCATTAGACTTAGCGGGTAAATCGGCGGGAGGATGATGAGCTTGTGTGCTTTGGTCCCGCACCTGGCGTATTTGAAGTCCCTTGGGGACATGGGAATACTCCCACCCTCCCGTCAGACCAGCGAGTTGGCCGAGGCAACTACGGAGCTGGTGAAATCGGGCTGGTCGCGACGGCGCAGCATCTCCGCCCTGGCCCGCGTCCGCTGGGCCAGCGCCTCATCCCGATAAAACGTGACCAGATCGGCGCCGAAACGCCCAGGATTGAGCTGACGCATCGAAACATGGCCACCCAGCCCTTCGCGCGCCACCGCCATGCCGTGAAGCAATTTTTCCAGATCGTGAGGGCAGACCACCTGGGGCAAGCCTGCGGCCATTGCAGCGCAGGCGAACCCATGCCCCCCATGCGATACGACTATCCGCGAGCGCGCTGCGATGGTCGCGAAATCGACCGGTTCGGCCTCGACCGAGAAGCCATGCCCGGCAAGCGCATTGAGGAGGACCGGCTGCGCTCTTTGCGGATGGATTCGGACCGCTAGGCCCGATGCCGCCAGCCCGCGCCACAAGGGGGCATCGGGCGCGATCCGCTCGGGCGCATAGACGAAGACCTCCTCACCCGACCCTGCGCGAGCGGTGAAGTCGGCCGGCAACGGGCTGGCCAGAATTTCGCCGCGATCAGCCGCATAGGGGTCAAGCTCAGCAAAACTGGCGGGGATCATTCGGTCCGCTTCGAACAGGCGCGGCAGAGCGGCCAGCGGCGGAGTGCCGACACTCGCCAGTGCGCGATTGATCGTTGCCAGCAACTTTGGTTGATCGACCGCGCCCTGTCCTTCGATCAGTTGCGGCAGGCGTTGCATGTTTGCCGGCGGCTGGCTGAAGGCAGTCCCGATCGCGATCGACGGCACGCGCCCCCGCACTGCGAGCAGCAAAAAGGGCGCATAATCGGCGATCACTACGGCAGGGCGGATCGCGGCTATCAGCCGGTGCCAGCCGTTGATCATTGCCGCGACGATCCCGCCGTCGTCAAACCCCAGCCGGGCGAGAGTGTCCGCCATGCTGGTCGTCGCCGCGCCGCCGAAGCTCGATCCCGAAATGAGCAATCGCGGCGTCACCGGAGCTTGCCACACAAGCGATCCGCCCGCCTCCGCCTCGCTGAGCGCATCGATCCGCTGAACCGCGAAGCTGACCTCATGGCCGGCATTGCGAAGCGCCGCGCCAAGCGCTGCCATCCTCACCGCATGCCCGCGATTGGCCCCCAACTCCCAGCCGATCAGGACATGCGCCATCAACCGTTCACTCCCCCTGCCGGTAAAATCAATATACACCCTGACCCAGGATCCGACCAGCGGCCGGACCTTCGACCCGCGGTGTGCGAATTCGAAACTGCCAGCCGGCCATCCGGATCGCCCGGGCGCGCTCTGGGCTCAGGACGCCTTCGCTGGAACGTCTGGGATGGGCACGTGCTGACAGCGCTAATGGCCGCCATGGGCCGAAAGCGGACATTGAGTCGATGATTTGAGGGTGAACCCAACGCCAAAGCGGTTTGGAGGCGGATCAAGCGTTGCTTTTTGTTCCGTCAACTGCCCGTCCGCAACAGCACGACATTCAGGATCTCCGCACAACATAGAACTTAATTCCAAACAATGCCGACAGTTAGCAACAGAGTGTGACGTCCGCGCAACTATGGTTTCGAAAACGATGTAATTCTCATTCATTCGGATGGATTTTTTGCCCAATTTGCGGCACCATTCCCGCCGCAAAATAGGGGGCCATTTGATGAACCAGACTTATCGCGCATTGCTGCTGGCGACCGTATCGATCGCCGCATCTTCAACCGCTTTCGCCCAGACTGCGCCGCCAAGCGGGGTGCGCGGCGTCAATTGGTCAGGCCCGTACATCGGTGTCCAGGCCGGGGTGACCAGCGTCCAGTCAAAATTGTCCGGGTTCGATGAAAACGGCAGCGACGGTGGGGGCGACAATGATGGCGCCTGGGGCCCATTGTCCTTCCCGCACGGCAATCTGGTCGGCGGGATATACGGGGGTTACAACTTCCGCTTCAACAATATCATCCTTGGGATCGAAGGCGATATCAACAAGCCCACCGGCGGCTCGTCGGGCGGCAACATCACCGAAGATCTCTATCCCGGTCCGGGCGGGATGTTCGAGATAACGTCGAAATGGGACGCCAGCATACGCGCTCGGCTCGGCTTGCTCGCCACCGAACGATTATTGCTGTTCGGTACTGGCGGCGTCACCTGGGGTCGTTTCCCGGCTTACGGTGGTCAGGAAATCGACCCCACCGACTCCTTTTTCGAACAAAATCCAAACTGGGGTGAAGACGTCAACGTCGGCACCGGCGGCAAGCATTCGAAGATGGGTGTCACCTTCGGCGGGGGCGCCGAATATGCGGTCGGCAATCACTGGAAGCTGCGCGGCGAATATCGCTACGCCGATTATGGCACCGCCAAATATAATTACGTCTATGACCCGCTGGGTGTGAACACACCCGGTGTCGTCCGCCACAAGGTGACCACCAACCGCTTCACGGTTGGCATGGCCTATACCTTCGGCCCGGACGAGGCAGGGTATGACGGCGGGGTCGAAGGATCGTCGTCGGGCGCACGCGACTGGACCGGTTTCCACATCGGCGCGCAGGTCGGGGCCAGCTCCACGCGCAGCCGTTTCTCGGGCTTCGACAACAATGCCGAATCTGGTTATGGCAGTTTGGGCGAAAACCTCGGCGGCGGCGACAATCTTGGTCCGTGGAGCCTGGTGCCGATGTCGCACATGAGCCTGCTTGGGGGGATCACGGCGGGCTACGATCTGCAGTTCAGTGGGATTGTCGTTGGCGTCGAAGGCGACATCAACCTCGAATCCGGTTCAGCCCAGGCTTATGCCACCGAGGATCGCTATCCCGGGCCAGGCGGCTTGTGGTCGGTCAAATCAACCTGGAACGCCGGCCTCCGCGCCCGGTTGGGCGTCGCCGCTGGCGACCGCGCCTTGCTCTACGGGCTGGCCGGCGTAACCTTTGCCAAGTTCAAGGCGCGCGGCGGGATGGAGCCCGCCGACGACGATTTCTACGAACGCTTCCCCAACTGGGGCGACCGCGACATAGGCGGCGGCACCCGCCACGGCCTGACCTTCGGCGGCGGCATCGAATATGCGCTCGATTCCAGGGTCAGCTTCAAGGGTGAGTATCGAACCACCGATTTCGGTCGTGACTCGCTCCGCTATAATGTCGATCCGGCGCTTACTGAGTGCCAAGGCAATTGCACCTTTGAGGAAGGCCGGGTCGGAAGCAAGATCCGGGTCAACAGCTTCCTGTTCGGCCTTAATTACAAGATCGGCGAATCGGGCGGGACCCTGGCCACGACCAGCCGCAGCAGCTGGACCGGTTTCCACATCGGCGCGGCCGTTGGCGCCGCGCGGAGCAAGGTTGGGTTCCGCGGCTTCGACCCCAAAAGCAACGATGAATTCATCAACGACCGGTGGGGGACTGACGAGCCGATCCTGTTTTCGGCGTCGGGGGTCACCCTCGGCCTGTACGGCGGCTATGATTACCAGACCGGCCCGATCGTGCTGGGGATCGAGGCAGATGCCAATTATCATCGCGGCGCCGTCGAAAGCGGTCGATTGCAGGAACAGGATACGCCCGACAACGGGCAGTGGCTGGTCAAGCCAGGCAACTGGAACGCCAGCCTCCGGCTTCGCGCCGGTGCGCTCGTGACACCAGACCTGCTCGCTTACGTCACCGGCGGCGTTGCGTACGGCAAGGTCCGGACGACAACCGGGTTCGAGGTCGATGACGATGATGGGATCGAAGCGCCGCCGTGGGGTTTCGGCAACGTCAGCAAGAGCGGTCGGTTCGGCCCGACGGTTGGCGCGGGCTTGGAATATGCCCTGTCTGAAAGCCTGACCCTGCGCACCGAGGCGCGGCGCAGCTTCTACGGCTCGAAGACCTTTCATTATGATTCGGATGGCACCGATGCGTCGATCACCAGCAAGCTGACCGAGGACCGGATCAACCTCGGCCTGTCGTACCGGTTCGGCCGGGCGTCCCCGCCACCCCCGCCGCCACCGCCGCCACCACCTCCGCCGCCGCCGGCTGCGACCCAGGCGTGCAGCGATGGTTCGGTGATCCTCGCGACGGACAGCTGCCCGCTGCCGCCCCCGCCCCCGCCACCGCCGCCCGAGCCCGAACGCGGGTAAGCATCAAGGGCAGCTAGCCCAAATCACACTCGCGTCCCTCCCTGTGGCGCAAGTTAGGCCCGTCCCCGTTCGAGCGATGGGGGCGGGCACTCTCATTTTTTGCTCTGGTGCGTAACTGGAGCGCTGAATTAGCCAAGACTGTCGAAATTGCGTTCGGCTTTACGGGGACAGGGCCCCTGCTTCCCAAATGATCGAGCCCATAATCCGTCTTTCAAAAGAGAGGCCATGAGACTTCGGAGCCTCAGTCAAACGCTTTTTTGCGAGGATTGTTCGTCGGATTGCCGCCTCAGAATGTCTGCAATGGGTCGAACGCGGACATTAGCGTCACCGCCACCGCTTCGCCTCTTCCTCGAGCTGCCGTCGCTCGCCGCTGATCAGCTTGAGTCCGGACAGGGTTGTGGTCTTGCCGGCGGTTAGCGCAGCGAGGGCGCGCTCGATGTCGGGGCCGCGGGGGCGCGGGGCGGCGAGCTGGTCGAAGGCGGCGAGTAGGAGGCGGCGCTGGTGTTCGCGGGGGAGGCCGGTTGGGTCGATAGCGAACAGACGGTTATTGCAGCACTTTCCTCCGAACGAACGCCAGCAACGTTCCGAAGGTGGCGAAATCCTCGGCCTCGACGTCGTTATCCTCGATCAGGACCGCGAACCGTTCCTCGATCCCGGTGAGCAGGCTCGCGACCGCCAGCGAATCCACTTCGGGCAATGCTCCGAACAATTCGGTTTGTTCGGTGAAGCCCGCGATGCGCTTGGGGCTAAGTCCAAGCACGTCGGCGAGCAGCGCGCGCAGCGTCACTTCGGTGTCGTCCCAATCGCTGCGCGCCACGCAAATACCCCTGAAACCGAACTGCCCCGCGCCCGTAGGAAATGCCGCGTGCTGAGGCAAGAGTAGGGGTAGCCGTCATTGCGAGCGAAGCGAAGCAATCCAGTGTGGCGCCGCTGGATTGCTTCGTCGCTGCGCTTCTCGCAATGACAAGGAATGACGATTCCCGATCCGACCCTTTTTCCGCTCGATCACCTCGCGCTGCGCGGTGCGCCCGATATGCCCGCGCTGATCGTAAGCGACGCCACGATCACTTATGCCGAGCTTGACGATGCGGTCGGGCGCAATGCGGCCGAGCTGGTCGCGCGCGGGCTGGTGCCGGGTGACCGGGTGGCGAGCTGGATGGGCAAGACCATGCTCGCTTGCGTGCTCCCGCTCGCGGCAGCGCGCGCTGGGCTGGTCCACGTCCCGATCAACCCGGTGCTGAGGCGCGCGCAGGCGGCGCACATCCTTGCCGATAGCGGGGCCAGGCTGCTGATTGCCAACCAGGCGCGGCTCGACAGCCTCGATCCGGGCGATCTCGGCGCTACGGCGGTGATCGCGCTCGAACGCTGGCTCGCGCCCGGCCCGGCCTTGCCGCCGTCCCAGCGCGACCCGGAACAGCTTGTCGCCTTGCTCTACACCTCGGGATCGACCGGGCGGCCCAAGGGAGTGATGCTGAGCCACGCCAATCTGTGGCTCGGCGCGGTCAGCGTCGCGCACTACCTCGGGCTCGGGCCAGCCGACCATACCCTGTGCGTCCTCCCGCTGGCGTTCGATTATGGCCAAAACCAATTGCTTGCGACCTGGTATGCAGGCGGCTGCGCGATCGGCTTCGATTATCTGCTCGCGAAAGACGTGATCCGCGCGGTCAGACGTCATGACGTCACCGCCCTCGCCGGAGTGCCACCTTTGTGGCTCCAGCTCGCCGAGCTCGAGTGGGGCGAGGCTGGCGCCAGCCTGCGCACCCTGACCAATAGCGGCGGCCATCTCCCCAAATTGCTGGTGCGGCGCTTGCGCAGTCTGTTCCCGGCGGCGAAGCTCCACCTCATGTACGGTCTCACCGAAGCCTTTCGCTCGTCGAGCCTCGACCGGGGCCAGGTCGATGCGCACCCCGACAGTGTCGGCACCGCAATCCCCTTCGCCGCCTTGCGCATCGCCCGGCCCGACGGCAGCGTGG
>JAJAYY010000086.1 GCA_026785965.1 Sphingomonas bacterium | reverse complement strand
GCCCCCGACGCGGCCGGCACGCTCCACCTGTTCGACGGGCTTTCGCTTATTTGGCGTCGGCTGAACCTCACCGCCGACCCGGCGTGCAAGGCGTGCATATCCTAAGCACCCCGCCTCCTTATTCACAGTGAAGATCATTGCAAGAGCAGCGAAGCAATAGCGGAAAGCTTAGCCCTTTTTCGCCGCCGACTTCTTTGCTGCTGGCTTCTTCTTCGCCGGCGCCGTCTTCTTCTTTTTAACGCCCGGTCCCTTGGCCGCCTTGGCGTCGATCAGCGCGACCGCTTCCGCCAGCGTCACCGCCGTCGGGTCGGCCGATTTGGGCAGAGTGGCGTGGGTCTCGCCATCGCTGACATAGGGCCCGTAGCGGCCTTCCATGACCTTCAATTCCTTGCCGCTTTCGGGGTGCGCGCCGAGCACGCTAAGCGGTTCGCGACCGCCACCGCCGCGCTGGCCCTTGACCGCTTCAGCCTCGGCGAGCTTGACCACCGCCGCGTTCATTCCGGTATCGAACACTTCGGCGGTCGAGCTGAGGCGGGCATATTTGCCGTCATGCACCAGATACGGCCCATAGCGGCCGATCGAGGCGCTGATCGGATTGCCGGTTTCGGGATGCACGCCGATCTGCCGTGGCAATGACAGCAGTTTGAGTGCCATCTCCAGGTCTAACCCGTCGGTGCCGACATCCTTGGGGATCGAGGCGCGTTTGGCATCCTTGTCGTCGCCTTGCTGGACGTAAGGACCAAAGCGCCCGCTGCGCAGCGTCACGCCCTCGCCGAGATCGGTTGGCCCGACGGCAACCGCAGCGTCCCCGCCTTGCCCGAACTTCTGGGTATATTTGCACTCAGGGTAGTTGGAGCAGGCGACGAAGCTGCCATATTTGCCCCCGCGCAGCGCGAGCCGACCATTGCCGCACGCCGGGCACAGGCGCGGATCGCTGCCGTCGTCGCGCTCGGGGAATAGCCACGGGGCGAGGAATTCGTCGAGCGCGGCGGTCACAGCCGAGGGCTGCTGCTCCATCACTTCGCCCGCCTTGGGCTTGAAATCCTTCCAGAACGCCTCGAGCAATTGCTGCCAGCCGGTGCGCCCGCCCGACACGTCGTCGAGGCCTTCTTCGAGCGACGCGGTGTAATCATAATCGACGTAGCGCTCGAAGAAGCGCTCGAGGAACGCCGTCACCAGCCGCCCGCTCTCCTCGGGAATGAAGCGGTTCTTGTCGGTGCGGACATAGTCGCGGTCCTTGAGTGTCTGCAGCGTCGCGGCATAAGTCGACGGGCGCCCGATGCCGAGCTCCTCCATCCGCTTGACCAGGCTCGCCTCCGAATAGCGTGGTGGCGGCTGGGTGAAGCTTTGGGTCGCCTCGACGCTTTTCTTGGCCGGGGCATCGCCCGCCTTGAGCAACGGCATCCGCGCGCCGTCCTCATCGTCATTTTTGTCGTCGCGGCCTTCTTCGTAGAGCGCGAGATAACCGGGGAACAGCACGACCTGCCCGGTCGCGCGGAGCGTCGCGCGGCCCGCGCCGTCGGTCAGCTCGACAATGGTCCGTTCAAGCCGCGCCGAGGCCATCTGGCTGGCCAGCGCGCGGTTGAAGATCAGCGAATAGAGCTTGGCATGGTCGCCCGAACCGCCGCGATCCTTGGTGAAATCGGTCACGCGGATTGCTTCATGCGCTTCCTGAGCATTCTTCGCTTTGCTGCTGTAAATGCGTGGCTTGTCCGGGACGTAGCCCGCGTCATAGCGATCGGCGATCGCGCGCCGAGCGGCGGAAATCGCCTCGCCCGCCATCTGCACCCCGTCGGTCCGCATGTAGGTGATCAGCCCGTCCTCGTAGAGCGACTGGGCGAGCCGCATCGTGTGGCTGGCGGAGAAGCCAAGCTTGCGCGAGGCTTCCTGCTGCAGCGTCGAAGTGGTGAACGGCGGCGGCGGATTGCGGGTGAAGGGCTTGGTTTCGGTGCTGGCGACGGTGAAGCGCCCCGCATCGACCACCGCCTTGGCGGTATCGGCGCTGCCTTTGTCGCCGATCGTCAGCCGGTCGATCTTGCTGCCGTCGAGCCCGACCAGGCGCGCGGTGAACGGCGTGCCGTCGCTTTCGAACGTCGCGGCGATCGACCAATATTCCTGCGCTTTAAACAGTTCGATCTCGCGCTCGCGGTCGACGATCAGGCGGAGCGCGACCGACTGCACCCGACCGGCCGATTTGGCCCCGGGCAGCTTGCGCCACAGGATCGGCGAGAGCGTGAAGCCAACGAGGTAATCGAGCGCGCGGCGGGCGCGGTAAGCATCGATCAGATCCTCATCGAGCGCGCGCGGATGCTTCATCGCCTCGGTCACGGTGGCCTTGGTGATCGCGTTAAAGGTCACGCGCTCGACCTTGGCCGGGAGCAGTTTCTTCTTGCGCAGCACTTCCTGGACGTGCCAGCTGATCGCCTCGCCCTCGCGATCGGGATCGGTGGCAAGGATCAGCGTATCGGCCTTCCTGGCCTCGTCGCCGATCGCCTTCAATTGCTTGGCCTTGTCGGGGTAATTTTCCCACAGCATCGCGAAGCCGTCGTCGGGATCGACCGATCCGTCCTTGGGCGGCAGGTCGCGGACATGGCCATAACTGGCGAGCACGCGATGGCCGGGTCCGAGATAGGCTTCGATGGTCTTGGCCTTGGCAGGCGATTCGACGACGACGAGTTTCAAAATTCCAGGCTCCTCACACGTACGCGTATGGTGGCGAGCCGGGAAACGGGCCGTCAAGCAGGTCTAGCACAGGCTGACCTTGCCCCCGGCGTGGCGATCGAGCCGACCGGCGAGGTCAAGCTCGAGCAGGACGAGCTGGACGGCGCCCGCCGGCGCTTCGGACTGACGCACCAGCTCGTCGACCGCGACTGCCGACGGGCCGAGCAATTGCTCGATCCGATCGCGCAGGTCGGCTTCGGCTTCCACCGGGTCCGATCGCGCCTCATGCTCGAACGGATCGCGCTGGCTGGCGACGCGGCCGGCGATCGGCGTGAGCGCTTCGATCACGTCGACAACATTCTGGATCAGCGTCGCGCCATCGCGGATCAGGCTGTTGCAGCCTTGCGCCCGCGGATCGAGCGGCGAGCCCGGCACCGCCATCACTTCGCGCCCCGCCTCCGCCGCCAGCCGCGCGGTGATCAGCGAGCCCGAGCGCGGCGCGGCTTCGACCACCACCGTTCCCGAGCCAAGTCCGGCGATGATCCGGTTGCGATACGGAAAGTGGCGGGCGCGCGGCTCGGTGCCCGGCGGCATTTCGGCGATCAGCAGGCCGCGCGCCGCAATGTCGGCCTGGCGGGCGGCGTTTTCGGGGGGATAAGCGACGTCGATCCCGCCCGCGATCACCCCGATCGTCCCGCTGTCGAGCGAACCGTCATGCGCCGCGCTGTCGATCCCGCGTGCCAGGCCCGACACGATGCTGACGCCTTCGCGGCCCAGGCCATGCGCCAGCTCACGAGCGAAACGGCACGCCGCCGCCGAGGCATTGCGCGCGCCGACGATCGCCACCATCGGACGCCCGAGCAACGCCTGGTCGCCGATCACCGTGATCAGAGGCGGGGCGTTTTCGATTTCCGCCAGCGCCCGCGGATAGAGCCCCTGCCCGATTGCCAGAAAACGCGCGCCCAGCGCTTCGACCCGCGCGATCTCCTCCTCGGCGGCAGCTTTGGAATGGATCGCCGGGGTCCGCCCTCCCCCGCGCCGGGCGAGGTCGGGGATCGCGGCGAGCGCTTCACCCGCTGTGCCGAAGCGAAGCAATAATTGGCGAAACGCGATCGGACCGATGCCGGGCGTGCGGATCAGCCGCAGCCGATCAAGCAGGTCGTCGATCACGCCGCCCGGCGGCCGACACGCGGTTCGGTGCCGTTCTTGAGCCGCTGGACGTTTTCGCGATGCTTCCACACCACCAGCAGCGCGAAACTGAGCAACAGCGGGAATAAGGCGCGCTCCCCGGCGATCGCCACCGACAGCGGGACGCTTGCCGCCGCGACCATCCCTGCGACCGACGAAATGCGCACCGCGATCAGCACCCCGACCCACAAAGCGGCGTAGATTGCCGCGGCGAGCGGGAACAACGGGATAAGGATGCCGAGCAAGGTCGCGACCCCCTTGCCGCCGCGAAACTTGAGCCACAGCGGATAGAGATGGCCGACCAGCGCACCGGCCGCGGCGAAGCGCACCGCGTCAGGCCAGACTTGCTGGGCAATGATCACCGCCGCCGCGCCCTTGGCGGCGTCGAGCAGCAAGGTCAGCGCAGCGAGACCCTTCGATCCAGTGCGAAGCACGTTGGTCGCGCCGATGTTGCCCGATCCGATCGACCGCAGATCGCCCTTGCCGGCGAACCGGGTCAGCAGCAGCCCGAACGGGATCGCTCCGAGCAGATAGCCCATCAGCAGCGCGAGGTAGGGATCGGCGATCATGCGACGAATTGGTAGCAGATCGCACGCACGCCGCAATGTTGCGCCTGGCGCCACTTCCGGCCTAGCGATCGCGCGATGGATCCCGCCGCACCCCTGCTATTGTTCGATTCGGGAGTCGGCGGACTGTCGGTGCTCGCGCCGACGCGTGCGCTATTGCCCTATGCGCCGATCATCTATGCCGCCGACAATGCGGCCTTCCCTTACGGAACCCGCTCCGAGGCCGAAATTGCGGCGCGCGTCCCGGCGCTGATTGGGCGACTGGTCGAACGCTACAAGCCGCGGCTGGCAGTGATCGCGTGCAACACTGCTTCGACGATCGCGCTCGACCATGTCCGTACCGCGCTCGACATACCGGTGGTCGGCACGGTGCCCGCGATCAAGCCCGCCGCCGAACTCAGCAAGACCCGCGTGATCGGGGTGCTCGGCACCGAGGCGACGGTTCGCCAGCCCTATGTCGACGATCTCGCCGCGCGCTTCGCCGCCGATTGCCTGGTCATTCGTCACGGCAGTTCGGAGCTCGTCGAGCTTGCCGAAGCGAAGTTCTACGGTGCGCCCGTCAGCGTCGACGCAGTGCGCGCCGCGCTGCGGCCAATGCGCGAAGCGCCGCAGGGGGATCAGATCGACGTGATCGTCCTCGCTTGCACCCATTTCCCGCTCCTGGCCGACGTCATCGCGGCGGCATGGCCGGGCGTAGCGCTGGTCGATGGCGGTCCGGGAATTGCTCGTCGGATCGCCCAGCTGACGGCGGGCCAGCCATGGCCAGCCTCACCGCCGCCAGGCATTGCCGTCTTCACTGCTCCGCAACGCGCGCCGCCGGCCAGCGCGCTGGTTCGCTTCGGGCTCGAAGAGATTCGCGCGCTTTAGGGTGGAAATCCTCCCGCAGCCTCGGTAAAGGGCGCTTGAGCGAAGGGACCGCGGTTGGATTACGATCGAATCTTCAAGGCGGCGATCGAGCGCCTCCACGACGAGGGGCGCTACCGCGTCTTCATCGATATCCTGCGCACCAAGGGCAATTACCCCAACGCGCGCTGCTTCGCCGGACACAATGGGCCCAAGCCGATCACCGTATGGTGCTCGAACGATTATCTGGCGATGGGCCAGCATCCCGCGGTGGTTGCGGCGATGGAGGACGCGCTCCACGACGTCGGCGCCGGATCGGGCGGAACGCGCAACATCGGCGGCAACACCCATTACCATGTCGATCTTGAGCTCGAGCTCGCCGATCTGCACGGCAAGCAGGGCGCTTTATTGTTCACCTCGGGCTATGTTTCGAACGAGGCGGCGCTATCGACACTCGGCAAATTGCTCCCCGGCTGCGTGATTTTCTCGGATGAGTTGAACCATGCCTCGATGATCGCGGGAATCCGCTCGTCGGGCTGCGAGAAACGCGTGTTTCGTCACAACGACCTCGAGCATCTCGAGCAATTGCTGCGCGACGAGGACCCCGAAGCGCCCAAGCTGATCGCGTTCGAAAGCGTCTATTCGATGGACGGCGACATCGCCCCGATCGGCGCGATCTGCGACCTCGCCGACCGCTATGGCGCGCTGACCTATCTCGACGAAGTCCATGCCGTCGGCATGTATGGCGCGCGCGGCGGCGGCATTTCGGAGCGCGATGGACTCGCCGACCGGGTGACGATCATCGAAGGCACGCTGGGCAAGGCGTTTGGCGTGATGGGCGGCTATATTGCGGCCGACACCGATATCATCGATTGCATCCGCAGCTATGCGCCGGGGTTCATCTTCACCACCAGCCTGTCTCCGGTGCTGGTCGCGGGCGCGCTTGCCTCCGTGCGGCACCTCAAGGCGTCGGGCGTGGAACGCGCCGCGCAGCAGGCCGGCGCGGCGCTGCTCAAGGTCAAATTCCGCGACGCCGGGCTGCCGGTGATGGACAGCGTCACGCACATCGTGCCGTTGCAGGTCGGCTGCCCGATCGAGGCCAAGCGGATCAGCGATATCTTGCTCGCCGAATATGGCCTGTACGTTCAGCCGATCAACTATCCGACCGTCCCGCGCGGCACCGAACGGTTGCGCTTCACGCCTGGCCCCAACCACAGCGAAGCGATGATGGACGAATTGACCGGGGCCCTGGTCGAAATCTGGGACCGGCTCGCGCTCAACCAGGCCGCCTGAAGGCTGGCGAATCTGGCGGGCTTGGACTAGAGGCTGGCGATGCGCATTTCCCTTTCCGCCGATCACGCCGGTTATGAGCTCAAGGAGGCGCTCGCCGCGTGGCTGCGCGAGGCCGGACATGAGGTCCTCGATCTTGGCACCAACGGACCCGAAAGCGTCGATTATCCCGATTTTGGCGCGCGGCTGGCGCGCTCGCTCGAGGCGGGCGAAGCGACAAGGGGAATTGCCGTGTGCGGGTCGGGGATCGGGATCGCGATCGCCGCCAATCGCAATCCGGCGTGCCGTTGCGCCCAGGTCAACGAACCGCTGTCGGCGAGCCTCGCGCGGACCCATAATGACGCCAATGCGATTGCCTTGGGCGCGCGACTGATCGGGATCGACATGGCCAAGGCGTGCGTCACCGCGTTCCTGTCGACCGACTTCGAAGGCGGGCGCCACCAGCGCCGCGTCGACCAACTCAGCCACCTCAACCAGGACTGCTAAGCGATGGCCACCGCCCCCGAACTGACCGACGTCCAGCCGCTCGGATTTTTCACCCAGTCGCTCGCCCACGCCGACCCCAAGGTCGCCGCCGCGATCCACGACGAACTGGTCCGCGAGCAGACCCAGATCGAGCTCATCGCGAGCGAGAATATCGTTTCGAAGGCGGTGCTCGAAGCGCAGGGATCGGTGCTGACCAACAAATATGCCGAGGGCTATCCGGGGCGGCGCTATTATCAGGGCTGCGGCCCGTCGGACGCAGTCGAGCAGCTCGCGATCGACCGCGCCAAGCAATTGTTCAATTGCGGCTTCGCCAACGTCCAGCCGCACAGCGGCGCGCAGGCCAATGGCGCGGTAATGCTCGCGCTGACCAAGCCCGGCGACACGATCCTGGGAATGAGCCTCGACGCCGGCGGGCATCTGACCCACGGCGCCAAGCCGGCGATGTCGGGCAAATGGTTCAACGCGGTCCAATATGGCGTGCGCCGCGACGATGATTTGATCGACTTCGAGCAGGTCGAGCGTCTCGCGAAAGAGCACCGCCCGACATTGATCATCGCGGGTGGGTCGGCCTATCCGCGGCACATCGATTTCGCCAAGTTCCGCGCGATTGCCGATGAAGTCGGGGCGACCTTCATGGTCGATATGGCGCACTTCAGTGGCCTCGTCGCGGCGGGCGAGCATCCAACCCCGTTCGGCCATGCTCATGTCGTCACCACCACCACCCACAAGACGCTGCGCGGCCCGCGCGGCGGGATGGTGCTGACCGATGACGAGGCCATCGCCAAGAAGATCAATTCGGCGGTGTTCCCGGGCT
>JAJAYY010000085.1 GCA_026785965.1 Sphingomonas bacterium | reverse complement strand
GGGCGAGGCGATGACCGAACAGCACAGCGACGACTTCCCGCGCGCCGCGCTCGCGCTCGAAGGGTGGGACGGCGGCGACCTCGCCGCTGCGCTCAAGGCATCGCGCGGTCGCGACGCCGCCGCCGGCCGCGCCACGATCGGCCCGCATCGCCAGGATCTCGCCGTCTCCCATGTCGCCAAGGCGCAACCCGCCGCGCGCTCCTCGACCGGGGAGCAGAAAGCACTGTTGCTCGGGCTCGTTCTCGCCCATGCCGAGCTCGTTGCGGCGCGTCGCGGCGCCCCGCCGATCTTGCTGCTCGACGAAGTCGCCGCACACCTCGATCCGGCTCGCCGCGCCGCGCTGTTCGCTCGTCTCGAAGGGCGCGGCCAAGTGTGGATGACGGCCACCGAGGCCGATCTGTTCGCCGCAATCAGCACCAGAGCGAGCCGCTTCAATGTCGCGCACGGCGCGGTTTCGGCCGCCTGACTGGACAAATAGCGAAAACCCTCTATATCGCACTGCAACACGAGACGCCTTTGCAAGCGGCGTGATCGGAGTCTTCCCGCAATTGGGATGTCCGGCCCGCGTCTCGACCCAGCTTTCATGCTCTCCATTTCACGCGGGGTGCTCAACCAACCCCGGCGGGTCCGTGCCACCAAGGCGCGGACTTTCGCCTTGCATATTGGACTCATTTCTTGACCAAATTTACCGACCTCGGGCTGTCGCAGCCCCTCCTCGATGCGCTCGCCGCGAAAAATTACGTCGTCCCGACGCCGATCCAGGCGCAGGCCATCCCGACCGTGCTCACTGGGCGCGATTTGCTCGGCATCGCCCAGACCGGCACCGGCAAGACTGCGGCGTTCATGCTGCCGTCGCTCGACCGGCTCGCCAATCCGCGCGTCCACCCGATCGCCAAGCGCACCCGCATGCTGATCCTCGCCCCGACCCGTGAGCTCGCCTCGCAGATCGCCGACAGCGCGCGCACCTATGCCAAGAATATTAACCTCACCGTCGGCGTGATCTTCGGCGGCACCGCGCCCAACAAGAGCGTGCGCGATGTCGCCCGCGGGCTCGACGTGCTGGTCGCCACCCCCGGCCGCCTGCTCGACCTCGTCGATCAGCGTGCGATCGATTTGAGCCGCCTCGAAATCCTCGTCCTCGACGAGGCCGATCAGATGCTCGACCTCGGCTTCATCCATGCGCTCAAGCGGATCGTCCAGCTCGTCCCCAAGACGCGCCAGACCCTGTTCTTCTCGGCCACCATGCCGAAGGCGATCAAGCAGCTCGCCGACGCTTATCTGACCAACCCGGCCGAAGTCTCGGTGACCCCGACTGCGACCACGGTCGAGCGGGTCGATCAGAGCATCACCTTCGTCAACCAGGCCGAGAAGTCGGCGCTGCTGACGCTTTACCTCCAGACGCATGATATCGAACGCGCTTTGGTCTTCAGCCGCACCAAGCATGGTGCCGACAAGATTGTTCGTCAGCTGGTCGCGGCGGGCTTCGGCGCCAACGCGATTCATGGCAACAAGTCGCAGCCGCAGCGCGAGCGCGCGCTTGCCGCGTTCAAGGCGGGCGACATGCCGGTGCTGGTCGCGACCGACATCGCGGCGCGCGGGATCGATGTCGCGGGGGTCAGCCACGTCGTCAATTTCGACCTGCCCGACGTTCCCGAACAATATGTCCACCGCATCGGGCGCACGGCGCGCGCGGGTGCCGACGGCATCGCGATCGCATTCTGCTCGCCCGATGAGCGCATCAATCTGCGCGATATCGAGCGCACCACGCGTCAGAAGTTACCGGTAACCGCGCTTCCCGAGGGCTTCAACGCTGCGGTTCAGGCGATGAAATCCTTGAAGCTCGCCCCCTCGGCGCGCGACGAGCGTGGCAGCGGCGGGCGCCGCGATGCTGGTCATGGCGGCCATCGTCGTCCGTCAGGCCCGCGGGTCGCGATTCAACCGACTGGAGATCGCGGCGAACGCCGCGAAGCTCCAGGTGGGGAACGCCGTGACGGCCAGCCCCAGCGCCATCCGCAGCGCGCCGGCGCTCACCCCGCGCATCGCCCCGACGGCGGCGGCGGCAAGCGCCCGTTCAACCGCGGACGCTCGGGCCGTCCGGCGCGCGCGCAGGGCTAAGCCACAGAAGATTGGGGGCCGGGGAAGCATACCGCTTTCCCGGCCCTTTTCGATTGCGCTCAAGGCTTCGTCCTAAGCCGCGAAAAGCTTGGCTTTGCGAGGGCTTTGGCTTATGCTGCAGCCCATGATTTTTCGCGCTTTTCGGGCTGCTCGCTGCCCGGCCTCGATCGACTAGCATCGCCGACCCGCGCGTCCCTTTTTCAAGAAGCAAAGCTCTATGGCCTCCGATCCCAACCAGAATGAATATGGCGCCGACCAGATCAAGGTCCTCAAGGGCCTCGACGCAGTGCGCAAGCGGCCCGGCATGTACATCGGCGACACCGACGACGGTTCGGGCCTTCACCACATGGTGTTCGAAGTCAGCGACAATGCGATCGACGAATCGCTCGCCGGACATTGCGACCGCATCTTGATTCAACTCAATCCCGACGGCTCGGTCACGGTCGAAGACAATGGCCGCGGCATTCCGACCGGGATTCACGCCGAGGAAGGCGTTTCGGCGGCCGAGGTCATCATGACCCAACTTCATGCCGGGGGTAAGTTCGAGAATACCAGCGACGACAATGCCTATAAGGTCTCGGGCGGCTTGCACGGGGTTGGCGTGTCGGTCGTCAACGCGCTGTCGGAATGGCTCGACCTGACGGTCTGGCGCGACGGCGAAGAGCATTACATGCGCTTCGCTTTCGGTGACGCGGTCGCGCCGTTGAAGGTTGTCGGCCCCGCGCCCGAAGGCAAGAAAGGGACCCGCGTCACCTTCCTGCCGAGCCCTGAGACCTTCAAGATCATCGAGTTCGATTTCGACATGCTCGAGCATCGCTACCGCGAGCTGGCGTTCCTCAATTCGGGCGTCCGCCTGATCCTCGCCGATGCGCGCCATGAAGAACGCGTCGAGCATGAGCTTTATTATGAGGGCGGGATCGCCGCCTTCGTCAAATATCTCGACCGCACCAAGACCCCGCTGTTTCCAGAACCGATCGCGATTTCGGCGGTGCGCGACGGCATCGGCATCGATGTCGCGCTCGAGTGGAACGACTCATATTATGAGAATGTGCTGCCGTTCACCAACAACATCCCGCAGCGCGACGGCGGCACGCACATGGCCGCATTCCGCGCCGCGCTGACCCGCACGCTCAACAATTATGCCGACAAATCGGGCATGCTGAAGAAGGAGAAGGTCACCCTCACCGGCGACGACATGCGCGAAGGGCTGACCGCGATCGTCTCGGTCAAGCTCGCCGATCCCAAATTCAGCTCGCAGACCAAGGACAAATTGGTCAGCTCCGAAGTGCGCCAACCGCTCGAAAGCCTGATGAGCGACAAGATCAACGAGTGGCTCGAGGAGCATCCCGCCGACGCGCGCTCGATCATCCAGAAGACGATCGATGCTGCCGCCGCGCGCGAAGCCGCCAAGCGCGCCCGCGAACTGACCCGCCGCAAGGGCGCGATGGACATCGCCTCGCTGCCCGGCAAGCTCGCCGACTGCCAGGAACGCGATCCGGCCCTGTCCGAACTGTTCCTGGTCGAGGGTGACAGCGCCGGCGGCTCGGCCAAGCAGGGCCGCAACCGCCAGAATCAGGCGATCCTGCCCCTGCGCGGAAAATTGCTCAACGTCGAGCGCGCACGGTTCGACCGCATGCTCACCAGCCGCGAAATCGGGACCATCATCCAGGCGCTCGGCACTTCGATCGGGCGCGAGGAATTCAACCTTGAGAAATTGCGCTATCACAAGATCGTGATCATGACCGACGCCGACGTCGACGGAGCGCATATCCGCACCTTGCTGCTGACCTTTTTCTATCGTCAGATGCCCGACCTGATCACCGGCGGGCATCTCTACATCGCCCAGCCGCCGCTCTACAAAGTCGCCCGCGGCCGCTCCGAAGTGTACGTCAAGGACGACACCGCGCTCGACCAATATCTGGTCGATGCCGGGCTCGACGGGCTGCTGCTCGAAACCGCCGACGGATCGCGCTCGGGGCAGGACCTGCGCACATTGGTCGACCACGCCCGCCGCGTCCGCACGCTGATGGCCTATGCGCCGAAGAAGTATAATTATGCGCTGCTTGAGGCGCTCGCTCTGTCGGGCGCGCTCGCCCCCGACCTGTCGCCTGCCAAGCGTGCCGAGGCGATCGCCAAGGTCGCCGGCTGGCTCGGTCGCGGCGACGAGGAAGCAGTATGGACCGGCGAAGTCGCGGTCGAGGGCGGTTATCTGCTCAAGCGCGCGTGGCGCGGGGTGACCGACGTCCATATCATCGAACCGCCCTTCCTGGTCTCGGCCGAAGCGCGCAAGCTCCACACCCTCGTCACCGAACAGGCCGCGACCTACTCGGCCACCGCGACCCTCAAGACCTTGCGCAAGGGCACTGCCGCCGCCGTTCAGGAAGACATTCCTGTTCCGACCGACGAGGCGGGCGAGGAAGTTGAAGCCGCTGCCGAGGAATCCGACACCAAGGGCAAGCTCGTCCCGATCACCCGCCCGTCGGAACTGCTCGCCGCGGTCCTCGCCGCGGGCCGCCGCGGTCTCTCGATCCAGCGCTACAAGGGGCTGGGCGAAATGAACGCCGAGCAATTGTGGGAAACCACGCTCGATCCCGCCAACCGCTCGCTACTCCGCGTCGAGGTTCCGCAAGCCGACATCGCCGACGAAATTTTCACCCGCCTGATGGGCGACGTCGTCGAACCGCGCCGCGAATTCATCCAGCAAAACGCGCTGAGCGTCGCCAATCTCGACGTTTGAGGAACCCCAGCGAACGGCAGCGGTTGGCGAGGGGATGACCTCCCCCACCATCACCGTTGCGTCTTACAATATGCGCAAGGCGGTCGGCACCGATCGGCGGCGCCGGCCCGATCGTGTGCTCCACGTGCTGCAGGAGATCGACGCCGATGTGGTCGCGCTGCAGGAGGCCGACAAGCGCTTCGGGACGCGCGCCTCGGCGGTGCCGCATGCGCTGATCGACGGCCACGGCCTGTACAAGCCGGTCGAGTTCGGGGTCAGCCATTCGCGCCTCGCCCACGCTTTGCCATGGGGTGAGCAGGTCGAATCGATGTTCCGGCTCGATACGCGCAACCTCGGCTGGCACGGCAACGCCATCCTGGTGAAGCGCGAGATTGAGGTGACCGGGGTCGAGGCGCTTCATCTGCCGACGCTTGAGCCGCGCGGCGCGGTGCTCGCCGAGCTCGTCGTTCGCGGCCGCGAAGTGCGCATCGTCGGGATGCACCTCGATCTGTCGGGGCTGTGGCGCCGGCGTCAGGTGCGCAGCATCATCGAGCATATCGCCGCGCGCCACCGTCCGATGCCGACCGTGCTGATGGGCGACACCAACGAATGGCGCGCGACCGGCGGTTGCCTGTCGGAATTCGGAGAAGGCTTCCGCGTCGCGCCGACCGGCAACAGCTTCCACGCCCGCCGCCCGGTTGCCGCGCTCGACCGCATCCTGGTCGAGAATTCGCTCCGTATCGAAGCCGCCGGGGTCCACGCCAGCCCCGAAGCGCGCAAGGCCAGCGACCATTTGCCGGTGTGGGCCCGGATCGGGGTTTAATCCGCTTCCGAGAGGTGTTTTAACCGCCGGTCATCTTGCGCTGCCGCCGCCGCTGGATCGACGAGCCGATCCCCATCGCCTCGCGATATTTGGCGACCGTGCGCCGCGCCAGGTCGAACCCCTGCGTCTTGAGCAAGTCGACCAACGTGTCGTCGCTCAAGATATCACCCTCGGCCGCGATCAGCCGCCCGATTGCATCCTTGACGGCCTCGGCCGAGGCGCCGTCGCCGCTGTCGCTGGCAACACCGGAGCCGAAGAAATATTTCAATTCGAACAGCCCGCGGTCGCACAATAGATATTTGTTCGAGGTCACCCGGCTGACGGTCGATTCGTGCATCTCGATCGCTTCGGCAACCCGCGCCAGGGTTAGCGGCCGCAGCGCCGCGACCCCGTGCTCGAAGAAGCCCTCCTGCTGGGTAACCACTTCGCTCGCCACCTTGACGATCGTCCGCGCGCGCTGGTCGAGCGCCTTGACCAGCCAGTTGGCGCTGGCGACGCAATCGGTCAGCCACGCCTTGGCCGCTTTGTCGCGCGCGCCCGCCTTCAGTTCGGCATGGTAGCGGCGGTTGAGCAGCACCCGCGGCAGCGCGGCATTGTTGAGCTCGACCGACCAGCCGCGCGCCGTCCGCCGCACGAACACGTCGGCGACGATCGCCTCGGGCTCCTTCGAAACGAACCGGCAGCCCGGCTTGGGATCGTAGCAGCGCAACTCGCGCACCATGTCGGCGAGATCCTCCTCGTCGACCCCGCAAATTCGCCGCAGATCGGCCATTCGCCCCTTGGCGAGCAAATCGAGATTGGCAATCAGCCGCGCCATCGCCGGATCGTAACGGTCGGCGGCGCTCGCCTGGAGCGCGATGCATTCCTCCAGGCTCCGCGCCGCAATTCCCGGCGGATCGAGTGACTGGACCAGCGCCAGCGCTTGCTCACTTTCCTTCGCGCTCGCCGCGCACGCCTCGGCGATCGTGCCGAGCGGCGTGTCGAGGTAGCCGGTCTCCTCGAGCTCGTGGACGATCGCCTCGGCAACCCGGCCGATCATCCCGCCGGCGCCGTGAAGCTGCGCCATGAGATATTCGCTGAGGCCTTGCGCCCCGGCCTCAAGCCGGTCGAAGTCGAACGCCTCGTCGCTTCCACCGCCGCTCGTCTCGACCTCGGCATAGCTGTCGGTCTCAAGCGCCGCCTCGCGCCAGTCCATGTCGAGCGGGCTGTCGTCGGTGCCGCCGAGCCGCCCCATCAATTCGTCCGATCCGCTCGGGTCGCTGGCCTGCTCGCCGGTTTCGCGATCGGCGCGCACGATTACGCCCTCGGCCGGGGCGCCGCCCTCGCCGGGGCGCGCTTCAAGCAAGGGGTTCTTGGCTAGCTCCTCGGCGATCACCGCTTCGATCTCGAGGTTCGACAGCGCCAGCAGCTTGATCGCCGCCTGCAGCTGCTGGGTCATCACCAGCGATTGGGAAACACGAAGATCGAGACGTGGGCCGAGCCCCATGGATCACATCCCCCGCGCTACAGCGCGAAGCTCTCGCCGAGGTAGAGCCGGCGCACCTGCTCGTCGGCGACCAGCGCCTGCGGGGTGCCCTCGAACAGCACTTGCCCGTCGTAGATGATGCAAGCGCGATCGACGATGTCGAGCGTCTCGCGGACATTATGGTCGGTGATCAGCACGCCGATGTCGCGCTGCTTCAGTTCGCGCACGAGGTCGCGGATGTCGGTGATCGAAATCGGGGCGATCCCGGCGAACGGTTCGTCGAGCAACATGATCGACGGCTCGGCGGCAAGCGCGCGGGCGATCTCGCAGCGCCGCCGCTCGCCCCCCGACAGCGCCATTGCCGGCGACGCGCGCAGGTTGAGCAGCCCAAACTCGCCCAGCAATTGTTCAAGCCGCGCCTCGCGCGCGGCGCGGTTGGGTTCGCTGACTTCGAGCACGGCGAGGATGTTCTGCTCGACCGTCAGCCCGCGAAAGATCGATGTTTCCTGCGGCAAATAGCCCAGCCCGAGAATCGCGCGGCGGTACATCGGCAGCCTGGTAATGTCGCGCCCATCGAGGAAAATCCGCCCGGCGTCCGGCTTGACCAGCCCCATCACCGAATAAAAGCACGTCGTCTTGCCCGCGCCATTGGGGCCGAGCAGACCCACCACTTCGCCGCGCGACACGCTCAGCGAGACGTCGTGAAGCTCCGCGCGCTGGTCATAGTTTTTTGCAATCGAACGCACTTCGAGCCCGCGCCCCACGCTCGGGTGGTGCGACGATGGGAGTGCAATGGCGTGCGCCTCGTTCATCGGCTGGTGCGCTGGGGAACGGTGAATCGCCCGGTCACTCGTCCCCCCGACTCGCCGACTCCCGGAACTCCGCCATCGACCACCGCGCGGCCGCTGTTGAGGTCGATCAGCAACCGCGACCCGTTGATGGTTGATCCGGCCCGCGCCAGTCGCACGTCGCCGATCAAGGTGATCAACTTGCGGTCGAGGTCATAGACCCCGAAATTGCCGCGCGCGGTTTCCGACGGGCTCGTCATCACCACCCCGCCCGAAGCGTCGAGCCGGCGGATCTGGATTCCCCCGCCCGACGAATAAGCCACCGTCAGCCGCGAGGTATCAAGCGCGAGCTTTCCTTGGCGGACCTTGACGTTTCCCGCGAACACCGCTCGGTCGACGCGGTCCTGGACTTCGATCCGGTCGGCGGCGACATCGATCGGGGCATTGCTGTCGTGGCCCTTCAATGCCGACACCGATCCGCTCGTCTGCGCCAGCGCCGCGCCGGCAACAATCGCCAGCATTGCCG
>JAJAYY010000084.1 GCA_026785965.1 Sphingomonas bacterium | reverse complement strand
GTGGTGACCGGCTGAACGCCCGTCGCGTCCTGCGCGAACAGCGGGGTGGCGGAAAAGGCGAGGACGGCGGCAATCGCGGTCAGGCCCGAACGATGCAGTGGGTTTTTGTAGGTCATGCCCAAACAACCGGTGGGTCCCGAAACGGACGCCTCATTTCCGCCGAGTCGGCTCGATCTGGCGGCGAAGCGAGCGGGATCCGTGCATTTGCGGCTTCTGGCGGTACGCATTCCATGGCGCTGACATCGCGGGCCAGCGTAGCCGAGCGCCGGCGGACCAATTTGCGCGGCGCGGCGTTGAACGCGGATGAATTGCCGACCGATCCTGTTTGGAATTTTAGCTTTAGTGACCGCCTGCTCGGAACAGGCCGAGCCGGAAAATGTCACCGCTGCGCCGACTGTGCCCCCCGTCACCATCCCGGTGCCCCGGCCAGCCGCGCAAACTCCGTCCTTGGCGCTTGAGGGCGAGGGTCTGCGCCTGTTCAACCGCGACAGTGGCGCGGCGCGGCCGGTCGCATTCGGAACCGTGCGCGCCGAAACCCTGGCCGCGCTGGCGTTTCGCGGGCCGCCGGAAATCGGGAAGCAAAACGAGTGTGGCGCCGGCGCGCTCGACTATGCAGCCTGGCCCGACGGGTTGAAGCTATACTTCCAGAACGGCGCGTTCGCGGGTTGGGCGGTAAATGGTCACGGCAAGGGCGGCACCAATACGCCGGCCCTAACCACCGCCGCCGGGATTGGCCCCGGCAGCACCCGCGCTCAACTGACCGATGCTTATGACGCGCGCTTTGTCAGTTCGACGATCGGTACCGAATTTACCGCGGGCGGCCTCGCCGGGCTGCTCGACGGCCCGCAGACGACGGCGCGGATCACCGATTTATGGGCTGGGGTGAGCTGCATCTTCCGCTGATTGGAGCAGGCACTCAGCGGTGCAGCGAAAGGATCGAACCCGCGCTCGATCGGGCGTGGCGCGCCCAATTCGCGCGGGCGTAGCGCTTGCCATGGAGCCAGGCGCTGCCCTTGCCGAGTGTGATGATTGGAACGAAGCGCGCATGCTGTTCGGGCGTGAGTGGCCGTTCGGCGCGGTCATCGAGCGCGTAAAAGCGCCCGCCAGCGCGGACCAGCAGCAGCGTGTCGGCGCCGCGTGCGCTGTCGCGGCCAACGCTGAGATAGATGTCGCGCGGGGAGAAACCCGCAGCCTTGAGCGCCTGCATCTTGAGGATCGCAATGTCCTCGCTGTCGCCATAGCCGCGGTCGAGCGTTTCGCCGGCTTGCGCCCAATAGTCGCTCACCCGATAGCCATCGAGGTCGCGGCGCCAGGCGATCTGGCGGCGCACCGCCGCATGGATCGCACCGAGCTTCGCAACCGGATCAAGACCGGCGGTGGCGGCGGCGATCGCCACCACGCGCGGATCGCCAAGGTCGGCCGCCGAGACCCGCCGCCAACGGGCATCATAGACCGTGACGCCGGCGTCGATCGCCAACGTCTGGAAGACGTCGGGGCTAGCCGGGCGGTAGCCCCGGGCAATGACGGTGACAGTGGGCCGGTCGAAGACCATCAACGGGGCAAGTGGATCGGATGCGCCTTGGGCGAGTGTCGGGGCGGCGACGAGCACGCCGGCGATCATACCCAAAACGTAGCGCCGCATGCGCGATCCTCCACAGTGGAGC
Organism: Sphingomonas bacterium; assembly: GCA_026785965.1. GTDB lineage: Bacteria > Pseudomonadota > Alphaproteobacteria > Sphingomonadales > Sphingomonadaceae > Sphingomicrobium. Next base: position 1,784 of record JAJAYY010000084.1, on the reverse strand, counting down.
GCGACCCTGGCGGCGACGGTTCGTTAACGGAAGGAGTTAACGCGACTTAGCGAAAGATTAGCGGAAATGCGTGGTTTTCGGGCCACGCCGGATCAGCGCTTGAAATTCTCCAGACCGCGGACGACGCCTTCTTTGGTCGATGGATTGGCGGCGATCGACTTGGTCTTTTCCGCCTTGGGCTTGCGCGCTTCCTTATTCGACTTTTTCTGACCCTTGGCCATGACATGTCCCCTCAACAGGGCGAACTGCCCGCCCAGAGCCTAGCGGGAAGCGCCGCATTCGCCACCCCTAATTCTCAGTCAGTGCCTCGGCGTCGGTGCAAGCGCGCGGACCGCCGCCAGTGTTTTGGCAACATGCCCTTTCCAGTCGAGCTGCGAATGGACGAACACGATTCGCCCGTCGGGGGCGATGACATAGCTGGTGCGGTTCGACATTCCGAGCATTGGCATTTTCACATCGTACGCCTTGATCACGCCCGGAGACGCCGTGGCGACCGGAAATTTGCCGCGACAATGCTCGACAGAAAAACGCTGCAGCGTCGGCAAATCGTCCGCCGACATGCCCACGACCCGCGCGCCGGCCCTGGCGAAATCGCCTTCGGCCTCCGAAAACGCATGTGCCTCGAGCGTGCAACCCTTGGTATACGCCTTGGGATAGAAATAGAGCACCACCGGGCCGTGGCGCAGCTGCTCGGCAAGGTGAAGCCGGAACGGCTTGCCGGCAAGCGCCCCCATGGTGCGGAAATCCGGCGCCTTGCTCCCGACCTTGAGCGCCGCGGCGGCGGGTTGGGCGGCGGCAGCGATCAGCAACAAGGACAGAAGCGCGCGCATGGTGGGTCTCCCGAGATGCGGGGAGAGGCTAATCCGGCTTCACCAAATTGACCAGCGGCTAGCGTTTGCGGACAAATTCGGCGCGCAGCACGAGCCCTTTGATGCCGTCAAGCTTGCAGTCGATTTCCTGCGCATCGCCGGTCAGCCGGATCGATTTGATCAACGTGCCGCGTTTCAAGGTCTGCCCGGCGCCCTTGACTGCCAGGTCCTTGATCAGCGTGACCTGGTCGCCGTCGGCCAGCAGATTGCCGACTGCATCGCGGACCTCGACTACCTCCCCCGCGGGTTGCGCCGCAAGTTGACCCGCGGGGACCCACTCGCCGCTGGCTTCGTCGAACACATAATCGTCGTCGGACATGAAACTCTTTCTCGTCAGGTGCCGGAAGGGAAGGCAGCGCGGTCGGGGTGGCGTGGGACGAGGCTGCGAAAGAAAACAAATGCCACCGCCATGTCGGCGTCATAATCGCCGCTTGGCCAGATCACCGGGCCGATCACGCCGCGTTTGGTGGAATAATCGGGGCCCGCGCAGACGATCGGCACTCCGGCCTTGAGCGCGATCTGGTAAAAGCCGGTGCGCCATTTGGTGGTCGCGGCGCGTGTGCCCTCAGCAGCAACGATCAGCGCGAAATCGTCGTGGAGCGCGAACTGGTCGACGATCTGCGACACCATATCCTGACGGGCGCTGCGATCGACCGACACACCGCCGAGCGCGCGCATGAAGCCGCCCATCGGGCCGCGGAATAGGCTGTGTTTGCCAATAAACCGGATCCGGCGCCCAAGCGCGTGGACCGTGCCGAGGAAGACAATGAAGTCGAAGTTGGAAGTATGCGAGGCGCCGATGATGACGAACTTGCGCTGATCAGGAAACGCGCCCTCGGCGCGCCAGCCGCTGAGCCAAAACCATGCCAGCAACGCGCCATAAATGATCCGGGCGAGCGGACCGCGCGGGAATTG
>JAJAYY010000083.1 GCA_026785965.1 Sphingomonas bacterium | reverse complement strand
TCACGCTGCTGATCGGGCTGGTTGCGGCGATCGGGCTCATGATGGGCTTTCACGCCGAAACGCTGAACGCCGAGGCGGTGCTGCGCTGGCTCCACGTATTCTTCGGAATCACCTGGATCGGACTGCTTTATTATTTCAATTTCGTCCAGATTCCGACGATGCCGGCGATCCCCGCCGAATTGAAGGCGGGTGTCAGCAAGTTCATCGCCCCCAAGGCGTTGTTCTTCTTCCGCTGGGGTGCCGCCTTCACCGTTCTGACCGGGCTGCTGCTGGCCTACGTCAACAACTACCTCCACGAAGCGATGGTGCTGCAACCGCAGGTGCGGCTGATCGGGATCGGGATGTGGCTGGCGCTGATCATGGCGATCAACGTGTGGTTCATCATCTGGCCCAATCAGAAGCGCGCGCTCGGGCTGGTCGAAGCCGACGATGCGGCAAAGGCCAAATCGGCGCGCACCGCGATGCTGACCAGCCGGGTCAATACGCTGCTGTCGATTCCGATGCTCTACGCGATGGCGACCTACCAGACGCTCGGCAGCTAAAAGCACAGACCGGAGCGGTGGGCGTTCAGTCGGCCGCCGCCTCGGTCAATTTGTGGCGCTTCATCGCGTGGCGCAATTGGTCATAGCTCAGGCCGAGCGCGGACGCGGTGGCGCGCTGGTTGAAGCGGTTGCGGCCAAGGGCGTCCTCGAGCAGCGCTTTCTCATAAGCATTGACCGCTCCGCGCAGATCGTCGGTCGAGCCGGGCAGCGTCGGCGGTGCCGCCGACTGCGGCGCAGCGGCGGCCGGCGCGCTGTAGATTGGCGCCGGGCCGGTGTCCTCGCCCGACACCCATGGCGACTGGAACCGGTCGAACTGGATCGACGGGATCGTTCGTTCGGGGTCTTCGTGGCGGTACACCGCGCGCTCGACGACGTTGCGGAGCTCACGGACATTTCCCGGCCATGGGTGATGTTCGAGCAAGCCCTGCGCCTCGATCGAGAAGCCGGGCCAATTGGACCATTCAAGCTCGGCCGCCATGCGCCGCCCGAAATGCTCGGCGAGCAACGGAATGTCGCCTTTGCGCACGCGCAGCGGCGGGAGCGTGACGACCTCGAAGCTGAGCCGGTCGAGCAGGTCGGCGCGAAACCGGCCCTGGTCGACCAGGCGCGGCAAATGTTCGTTGGTCGCGGCGACGATGCGGACGTCGACCTGGATCGGCTTCGACGCGCCGATGCGGGTGATCTCGCCATATTCGACCGCGCGCAGCAGCCGGTCCTGCGCCGGCGAGGACAAGGTCGCGAGCTCATCGAGGAACAAGGTGCCGCCATCGGCCTCCTCGAACCGGCCATGGCGAGTCTTGGCGGCGCCGGTGAAGCTGCCCGCCTCATGCCCGAACAATTCGGCCTCGATCAGATTTTCGGGCAGCGCGGCGCAGTTCATCGTCACCAGCGGCCCGGCCCAGCGGCCCGACAGATGATGGAGCCGCTCGGCGATCAATTCCTTGCCGGTGCCGCGCTCACCAATCACCAAGACCGGGCGGTTGAGCGGCGCGGCGCGGCTCGCGCGTTCGACCGCGTCGAGAAAGGCGAGGCTCGAGCCGACGAACTGATTGCTTCGCTCCATGGCCAACATGTGGTGGCAAATCCCACCATCTGGCAAGCTTTCTCATCCCGCCGTTGGTCGAATTTAAGCGAAATTTGCGGTTTTTCTGGGCTATGCGGTTGTTGGCACGAACCCTGCAAAGTTGAACCGCAACAGGGCAAGCAACGTGGAGTGTTCCATGAGTATTTTTTCCCGCACGCGGGACATTTTCGCAGCCAATATGACCGAGCTGCTCGACCGTGCCGAAGATCCGGCGCGGATGATCCGCATGATCATCCTCGAAATGGAAGAGACGCTGGTCGAAGTGCGGGCCTCGGCGGCGCGCTCGATCGCCGACGGCAAGGAAATGCGCCGTGCGGTCAACCGGCTCGACGAATTGCAGGCGAGCTGGACCGAGAAAGCCGAGCTGGCGCTGTCGAAGGACCGCGAGGACCTCGCCAAGGCAGCGCTGGTCGAGCGTCAGAAAGCCGCCGACATGGCCGATGGGCTGCGCGCCGAGCTCGCCTCGATCGATGACACGCTCAAGTCCTATGAGGTCGATATCGCCAAGCTGCAGACCAAGCTGCGCGAGGCGCGGGCACGACAGAACGCGATCGCCAACCGGATCGAAAGCGCGGTCACCCGGGCCAAGGCGAGCGAATTGCTCAGCGGCGGAAGGACGTTGGACGCCTTCTCGCGGTTCGAAGTGCTTGAACGCCGCGCCGACTTCGCCGAAGGCCGCGCCGACGCGCTCGGCATGACCGGGCCGAAGAGCCTTGAAGAAGAAATCGCCGAGTTGCGCGCAAACGACAGCGTCGACGCCGAACTGGAAGCCATGAAGGCCGCAATGAAGGCCAGGGGGAATTAAGTGGACGAAGTATTTATCCCGATCATCGCGATCGTCACACTGTTCATCGGCCTGCCGTGGCTGGTGTTCCACTACATCACGCGGTGGAAAACCGCGGCGCGGCTGACCGGGTCGGACGAGAAATTGCTCGACGATCTGTATGATGCGGCGCGGCGGCTCGACGACCGCTTATGCTCGATCGAGCGGATCATGACCGCCGAAAATCCAGCGTGGCGCCAGCAATGCCTGCCCGACACCGACCGCCAACGCCTGCTCAGCGACGGAAAGTAAGACCATGGCTCAGCCTCCCAGCAGGACCCGCTTTTACCGCAACAAGCGCGACGGCAAGGTCAACGGTATTTGCGCCGGGATCGCCGATTACACCGGAGTCGACGTGACGCTGGTGCGGATCGGGCTGGTCGCCGCGATCGTGCTCGGCGCGGGTGCGTTGCTGCCGGTCTATTTTATCGCCGGCTGGATCGCGCAGGACCAGCCGGGCGAGATTGCCCGCGACAGCAAGGACGAGCAGCAATTCTGGCAGGGCGTGCGCGCTTCGCCGAGCCAGAGCGCGCGAGATATCCGCGGCCGGATGCGTGAAATCGACCGCCGTCTCGCCGACATTGAAGTTTATGTGACGACCGAGAATCGCAGCCTCGCGCGCGAGATCGACCAGCTTCGCTAGCGGCCCGAAACCGGGCCTGGAAAGGATGAAATGATGAGCTTCGGGGGGCCGATATTCATTCTGGCGATCATCGCCATTTCGACCATCGGCTGGATCGTGACGACCGCGATCCGAGCGCGCCACGGCTACCCGCTGGAAGGCGAATGGGGTGGAACCGTCAAGCGCCACGATCCCGATGCCGACGCGGCGACCAAGGCGCTGGCGGCCGAGAACCAGATATTGCGCTCGACGGTCGGCAAGCTCGAGGAACGGTTGAAGGTGCTTGAGCGCATCGCCACCGATCCGTCGCGGCAGCTGTCCGACGACATCGAGAAATTGCGGTAGAGCGCGAAAGGAAAGAATATGGGTCCGAGTTTCGGCGAAGTCATCGCCATCCTGTTTGCGATCATCACACCCGCGCTGCTGGTGTTTTATTTCGCCAAGCGCTGGTTCACGCTCAAGGAAAAGCGGCTTGACCTCGACGCGCGTCTCGCCGCCGAAAAAGCGGCACAATATGTCGCGCGGTCGGGCGAGCTTGAGCAGCGGCTCGAGACGCTCGAGAGGATCGTGACCGATCGATTGCATGCCCTGGTGCGGGAGGTCGATTCGCTGGCGATCGCCGATCGCGCGCAACCGCGCAAGGATTTGGCATGAGCGACGTGTTCGACCATTTGAGCGAATTATTCTTCATTGTCTTTGCCATCGGCCTGCCGGTGATGCTGATCTTCGGGCGCCCTTATTTCCGTCACTGGATCGCGATGAAGGAAAAACAGCTCGACAGCGAATCGCGGCTGGCGGCGGAGAAAGCGGCGCAATATGCTACCGCCAATGCCGAGATTGAGGCGCGAGTCCGCGTGCTCGAGCAAATCGTCACCGACGGCGGGATCCAGACCGCCAACCAGATCGAGGCGCTGCGCGCGCCGCGCCTGACCGGAGAGAAAAGCGTATGAATCCGTTCGAGTTCGTCCTCGCCATCATCGTCATCGCGACCATCGGCAGCATCCTCAAGGCGCGATTGGGCGGTCGCAGCAGGCAGCGGATCGATGGCGATGACGGTCGACCCGTCGATTCGGCCGAGACGCGGCGGCTCCAGGAGGAAGTGCGCGCGCTCAAGGACCGGCTCCAGGTGCTCGAGCGGATCACGGTCGAGAAAGAGAATACGCTGTCGCGCGAAATCGAGCAGTTGCGCGACCGTTGATGACAGCAAGGCGGCTGCGCTGCTAGGCGCTCGCAGGTGATGACCCCTCTCCCCGTCCCTTCGTCGCTCCCGGCATTGACCGACCTGGCCGACGACTATGCCTTCCTCGACAGCGAAGATCGCTATCGGCTGCTGATCGAGCTCGGGCGCAAGCTTGAGCCGATGCCCGAGGCGCTGAAGACCGATGCGACCAAGGTGCGCGGCTGCTCGGCCTCGGTATGGGTCTATCCGACCCAACGCGATGACGGGCGGCTGCACTTCCTTGCCGACAGCAATGCCGCGATCACCAAGGGCGTGGTCGCTCTGGTGCTGGCAAGCGTCCAGGATCGCCCCGCGGCCGAGGTCGCGGCGACCGATATCACGGCGCTGCTGACGCCGTTCGACCTGACCCGCGAACTGTCGTCGAACCGCACCCAGGGCATCCCCAACATGATCGCGCTGGTGCACGCCACGGCACAGCGGCTGAGCGCATGACCGATATCACGCAAGGCGCGTTCGATCCCGAACGCTTCTTTTCGCTCGCGCGGCATGTCGGTCACGGGCGTGCGCTGGGGCTCGAATTCCGCGCTTCGGGCGAACATTGGGTCGAGCTGGCGTTGCCGTGGCGCGAGGAACTGGTCGGCGTGCCCGAGACCGGGGTGCTGGCGTCGGGCGCGGTAGTAAGCTTGATCGATACCGCTAGCGGGGCGGCGATCTGGATGGCGCTGGGGCGGTTTCAGCCGGTCGTGACGATCGACCTGCGGCTCGATTATCTGCGCCCGGCGGCGAAGGGCGAGACCGTCATTGCGCGCTGCGAATGCTACAAGCTGACCCGCTCGATTGGGTTCGTCCGCGGCGTCGCCCACGGGGGCGACGAAATGCGTGCGATAGCGCATGCAACCGGGACCTTCATGCTCAATCCCTAGACCGCGGTGCGCCGAGAGCGGTGCTCGGGCGTCACCCCGGACGCCCTGCGCGCCGAGAGCGATGCTCGGGCGTCACCCCGGACGCCCTGCGCGCCGCTCTTCGGCGCGGCGGAGCACGTCATAGGATGCCTGGACCTGCTGAAAGCGAGTCGCGGCGGCCTTGTCGCCGCGGTTGACGTCGGGGTGAAACTGCTTGGCGAGACGGCGGTAGGCGGCCTTGATCGCGGCGAAATCGGCATCGACATCGACTTCGAGCGCATCGAGGGCGCGCATTTCGTCGCGGCTGCGGCTGCCATCGCCCGACCCGGCCCATTGATATTGCGCAGCGGTGCGGAACGCGGCAGCCTCGCCTTCTTCCTCGGCGGCGCGGCGCGCGGCTTCCTCGGGACTGAGGCCGGCAAAATAATTCCAGCCCTTATTATATTCGGCGGCGTGGGCTTCGCAGAACATCCAGCGATCGGGCTTGTTGGGAGCCTTGGGGGCCGGCCGGTCGCCGGGCAGGTTGCAACCCTCGCGGTCGCACAAGCGGATGCGCACCGCTTCGCGGCTCTTGGCGCCATAGGGTCGCCAGCGGGGAAATCCCCAATCGTCGGAGCGGGTCGTCTTGGCCATCGTCTCTCAAACTAATCAGCGCCGGCCAAGTACGCCAGCGCGCAAACAAAAATGTCAGGGGACCTGTAAGCCGGGTTCTGTCCAGTGCCTAAGCACCTGGGCGACCATTCCTCTAGGCGACACGTTGCCGTGCCGCTCAAGCAACCAACCCGGGTGGCGAGCCGGAACAGGCCCCAGGGCCGAAACCCAATGCCACCCCTATTCGGTCTTGCACCCGGTGGGGTTTGCCGTGCCGCGCCTGTTGCCAGCCGCGCGGTGCGCTCTTGCCGCACCCTTTCGCCCTTACCGCCCCGCGAGCGGGCGTTATGCTTTGTGTGGCACTTCCCCTGAACCCCCGCGTGCGGGGGGGCCCGCCGGGCGTTACCCGGCACCGTCGTTCCGTGGAGCCCGGAC
>JAJAYY010000082.1 GCA_026785965.1 Sphingomonas bacterium | reverse complement strand
CATTGGCGATACGCGTTCCGGCTGGCCCGACGGCCGGGGCATCGGCGGTGCCGACCGAAATGCGCAGCGCTTCGGGCTTGGCGGTGGTCAGCTGCGGCGCGGCGGCACTTGTCGGCACCTCGAAGCTCTGCCCGGCGGCAAGCTCGCCTTGCTTGAGGATCGTCGCTCCGTCACGGACCTCGATCCACACCGCTTCATTGGCGGTGATCACCACCGCGGGCGCACCGACCGGATTGGTGGCCGACGCGGCGGCGACATTGTCGGTCGCCGCGATCGAGGTCGCATCGTCGCTTTTGAGCTCGCGGTTGCTCAGCCAGCTCAGCAGCAGCACGATCGCGATCACCGCGGCGATCGCCCCGAACACGATTCCCTTGGGCATCGAGCGGTCCGAATCGAGCGGTTCGAAATTCTCGGGCGCGGTGGTGTAATGGGCCGGCAGGACGCTGCCCATTTCGCCGCGCAATTGATCGGATATCTCGGCCTTGTCGAGCCCGACCGCGGCGGCATTATTCTTGGCGAAGCCGACGCTGTAGGTCGGCGCGGGAAGCTTGTCCCATTCGCTTTCCTCAAGGCTCAACAAATGGCGCGTCGGGATCCGCGTCGACGCCGCCACATCCTCGATCGACATGCCCTTGGCCTCGCGTGCAGCGCGCAATCGCTGACCGACGCTTTCGGTGTTCATCGGCTCGTCTTCGACCATCGCCTACCCCTCAGCGCAACATTTGACGTCTTGTCGGGGGCGGCCTAGCGGCTGTCAACCGCGCAGCGCGGTTCGATCACCCCAATTTGACGCCATTGCGCCGCCCCCATTCGATCAACGTCTTGCGAAATTCGCGCGGCGGCTTGGCCAGCATCGCCGCCATCTTGGTTTCGATCGCGCTTGCGTCGAGCGAGCGGACCATCGCCTTGATCGGACCGATCGCCGCCGGGGTGATCGAAAATTGCTTCAACCCGATCCCGATCAGCGCCATCGCCTCAAGCGGGCGACCGCCCATTTCGCCGCACAGCCGGACCGGCACCTTGGCCGCGTCGGCGGCGATCACCACCCGGCGCAGGAAGCGCAGGATCGACGGGCTGAGCCAGTCGTAGCGCTCGGCCAGTCGCGGGTCGCCACGATCGGCGGCGAACAAGAATTGGGTCAAATCGTTGGTCCCGATCGACAGAAAATCGATCCTCGGCAGCAACACATCGAGCATTTCGGCGAGTGCGGGGACTTCGAGCATCGCGCCATATTCGATCCGCGCCGGGGTCGGGCGGCGGTTGGCCAGCGACCAGGCGAGCTGATCCTCGAACAAGGCGCGCGCTTCCTCATATTCCCACGGTTCGGAGATCATCGGGAACATCACCCGCAGCACGCGTCCGTCGGCGGCTTCAATCAGCGCGCGGGCCTGCGCCTTCATCAGCGCCGACCGGCTCAGCGACAGCCGCAGCGCGCGCCACCCCATCGCCGGATTTTCGGCCTCGTCCTTCTCGTCGCTCAAATAAGGCAAGGCCTTGTCGCCGCCGATGTCGACGGTGCGAAAGATCACCGGCTTGTCGCCCGCCGCGTCGAGCACCGATCGGTACAGGCGCTGCTGGCTTTCGCGCCCCGGCAGCGTGGCCGAGATCAGGAACTGGAATTCGGTGCGGAACAGCCCGATCCCCTCGGCGCCGCTCGCCTCGAGCCCGGCGGCATCTTCGGCAAGCCCGGCATTGACCATCAGCGTGATCGCTTGCTTGTCGATGGTCTCCGACTTCAATCCGCGCAGCGCGGCAAATTCGGCGCGCCGCTTGAGGCTGGTCGCCATGCGCTGCTCGAAGCTCAGCACCATCGCCCGGGTCGGCCGCACCGCCACCGCGCCGGTGTCGCCGTCGACCAGGATGACGTCGCCCTCGCTCGCAATATGGCGGATGTCGGCGACCCGCCCGACTACCGGCACCCCCATCGCGCGGGCGACGATCGTCATGTGCGCGGTGAGCGAGCCTTCCTCGAGCACCACGCCCTTCAATCGGCGCTTGTCATATTCAAGCAGCTCGGCGGGCCCCAGGTTGCGCGCGATCAGGATCGCATCCTTGGTCAGCCCGGTCTGCGCCGCGGTCCCCATCCGCCCCGACACGATCCGCATCAGCCGGTTGGACAGGTCCTCAAGGTCGTGCATCCGCTCGGCGAGCAGCGGATCGTCAATCTCGCGCATCCTCGCGCGGGTGCGCTGCTGGACGCGCTCGATCGCGGCTTCGGCGGTCAGCCCGCTGTCGATCGCTTCGTTGATCCGCCGCGACCAGCCCTCGTCATAAGCAAACATCTTATACGTCGCGAGGATCTCATTATGCTCGCCGGCGGTGCCGAATTCGGCCTCGCGCGTCATATGGTCAATCTGGTCGCGCATCTTGCGGAACGCGGCGTAAACCCGCGTCCGCTCGGCCTCGGTGTCCTCGGCGACGGTATGCTCGACCATCACGCGCGGCTGGTGGAACACCGCGATCCCGCGCGCCATTCCCGACACCAGTTTCAGTCCCGCCAGCCGCTGCGTCCCGGCATCGCGCTGGGTACTGCGCGATCCGTCGACCAGCCGCGCGCTGGCGATCATCTCGGACAAGACCATCGCCACCGTTTGCAACGCCTCAATCTCGACGTCGTCATAGCGGCGCGGATCGGCGTGCTGGACCGACAGCACCCCGATCGCGCTCTCGCGGCGGACGATCGGGACCCCGGCGAAGCTGTGGAAATGCTCCTCGCCAGTCTCCGGGCGATAGACGAATTCCGGGTGGCTCGCGGCCTCGGCGAGGTTGAGGATGCGGCCTTCCTCGGCGATCGTCCCGACCAGGCCCTGGCCGAGCGCGAGGCGGGTGACGTGGACCGCTTCCTTGCGCAGCCCGTGGGTGGCGAACAGTTCAAGCGCATTGTCGCGCAGCAGGTAAATCGAGCACACCTCGCTTGCCATCGCGGTGGCGATCAGGTCGACCACCCGGTCGAGCTTGGTCTGCGCCGACCCGCGCCGCGCCATGATGTCATGGAGTCCGGTCAGGATTTCGCGAGCGGAAGCGGCGGCGGCAATGGGCATCAGCAGGGGCTAGCAGGGATGGCTCGCATATTCCAAGCTCCGCGCTCGCTTAGCCGCGGGCGCCCAACGCCGCGACGGCTTCTTCGACCAGTTCGGCGATGATCGCCGCGACCGGCTCCTCGCGCTTGACCATCCCGACCGATTGCCCGGCCATCACCGATCCGCTTTCGACATCGCCGTCGATCACCGCGCGGCGCAGCGCGCCGGCCCAATAATGCTCGATCTGGAGCTGGGCCTCGCCCATTTCGATCTCGCCGCTGTCGAGCTTGGCCGCGACTTCGACCTGCTTGGCGGAGAAATTCTCCATCTCGCGATTCTTGAGCGCGCGGACCGGGATCACCGGCAGGCGCGGGTCGATCTGGACCGAGGGGATCGCATCGCGCGCCGAGGCGCGGATGAACGCTTTCTTGAAATTGGCGTGGGCGATGCTCTCGGTCGCGCACACCAGCCGGGTGCCGATCTGGACCCCGACCGCGCCCATTTCGAGATACGCCGCGATCGCCTCGCCGCGCCCGATCCCGCCCGCGACAAACACCGGGATATCGGCCGCGACATGGGGCAATATTTCCTGCGCCAGCACGCTGGTCGAGACCGGGCCGATGTGCCCGCCGGCCTCCATCCCCTCGATCACCAGCGCGTCGGCGCCCGACCGGATCATTTTCTTGGCCAGCGCCAGCGCCGGGGCAAAGGCGACCAATTTGGCGCCATTGCTCTTGATCCGCTCGATCGCCCCGCCCGGCGGTAAGCCCCCGGCCAGCACGACGTGGGTCACCTGATGCTTCGCGCACACGTCGATCAGCTCGCTCAACTGCGGATGCATGGTGATCAGATTGACCCCGAACGGCTTGGCCGTGCGCGTCTTGGTCGCGGCGATTTCGGCGTCGAGCAGCTCAGGGTTCATCGCCCCGCACGCGATCACCCCGAACCCGCCGGCATTTGAAATCGCCGAGACCAGATTGCGCTCGGATACCCAGCTCATCGCCCCGCCCATGATCGCATATTCGGTGCCGAGGAAGTCGGTCCCGCGCTGCATCAATTGCTTGAGCCGCCCCGCCCCGGCGTCGCCATGCACGCCGCGCGCTTCCGAAATCATGCCTTCGCCGCTCATCTCAATTCCCCTGTGGTGCATCGAGCCCGAAGGCCGAGTGGAGCACTCGCACCGCAAGCTCCATTTCATCTTCGGCGACCAGCACGCTGACCTTGATCTCGCTCGCGCTGACCGCGAGCAAATTGATCCGACTGGTCGCGAGCGTTGCGAACATGGTCGCCGCCAGCGCGGGGTTGGAGCGAATTCCGACCCCGACGATCGACACTTTGGCGACCGCCAAATCGGTCAGCAACGCCTGATAGCCGAGCGCTTGCTTGAGCGGCTCGATCACCGCTGCCGCCTGCGCGGCGCTGGCGCGCGGCAACGTGAAGGTGAGGTCGCTTTCGCCCACCCCTTCGGTCGCCGAATGGACGATCATGTCGATCTGGATGCCCGCCGCCGCGAGCGGCCCGATCACCGCCGACACCATTCCCGGCCGGTCGAGGATCCCGGTCAGCGTGATCCGCGCTTCGTTGCGCTCGGCGGCGATCCCGGCGATGGCGTTGCGTTCCATATTCTCTCCCAATTGGGGCACAATTTCGGTTCCCGGCAGATCGTCGAACGCCGACAACACGCGCAGCGGCAGCTTGGCGCGCATCGCCAGCCCGACCGATCGCACTTGCAGCACCTTGGCCCCGACCCCGGCTAGCTCGAGCATTTCCTCGAATGTAATCTGGTTGAGCTTCTGCGCGCTCGGCACGATCCGCGGGTCGGTGGTATAGACCCCGTCGACGTCGGTGTAGATATCGCAGCGGTCGGCCTTGACCCCCGCCGCGATCGCCACCGCCGACGTGTCCGACCCGCCGCGCCCGAGCGTCGCCAGCCGGCCTTCATCGCTGACTCCCTGGAACCCGGGGATCACCGCCACCGTGCCGTCCTCAAGCGCCTGCACGAGCAATTCGCCCGCGACCGCTTCGACCCGGGCATTGCCGTGGGCCCCGCTGGCGCGGAGCAATTGCCAGCCCATGAAGCTGCGCGCCGCGACCCCCATATTCTGAAGAGTCATCGCAAGCAGTCCGGCGGTGACTTGCTCGCCCGACGCGACCACCACGTCATATTCCTTGCTGTCGTGGAGCGCCGCGGCGTCGTTGCACAATTGCACCAGCCGGTCGGTCTCGCCGGCCATCGCCGACACCACCACCAGCACTTGATTGCCCGCTTGCGCCTCGCGCTTGACCCGGTCCGCGACGCTGCGGATGCGCTCGATCCCGGCCATCGATGTGCCGCCGAATTTCATCACGATGCGGGGCATAAGCGGGCGATTTTTCCTCATGGCAGCGATTGCGCCGCCCTGTTACGGATGGGCGATGGCCGAAACAAGCATCCTCGACTCCGAAGCGCGTCATTTCGGATCGCTCGCCGCCGACTGGTGGGATCCCGACGGCGCCTCGGCGATACTCCACAAATTGAACCCGGTGCGGCTCGGCTACATCCGCGACATGCTCGACCAGCATTTCGGACTCGACGAATGCGCCATCCGGCCGCTTGTCGGCAAGACCGCGCTCGACGTCGGCTGCGGCGCCGGGCTGCTCGCCGAACCGCTCGCCCGCCTCGGCGCCGCCGTCACCGCGCTCGACGCGGCGCCCGAACTGATCGACGCGGCAAAAGCCCACGCGGCGGGGCAGGGGCTGGCGATCGATTATCGTGCGCTCGGGGTCGAAGCGCTCGATGGCCATCATGACCTCGTCACCGCATTGGAAGTGATCGAGCATGTCGTCGACCCGCAGGCGTTCATCATGAGCCTCGTCGCCCGCCTTGCCCCCGGCGGCCTCCTCATCCTCTCGACTCCCAACCGCACCGCTTGGTCGAGGTTG
>JAJAYY010000081.1 GCA_026785965.1 Sphingomonas bacterium | reverse complement strand
TCCTCGGTCGGGAAGCGGTCCTGAAATTGGCGGAGTGTGGGGGCGTTCGTGTTCATGCCCTATTATGTAGCAGGCTTCCTTACATGTCGCAAGGGGATAGTGTCGCGTTTTGGACACATGCTGAAATGAGCGTCACCGCCGCGTTAACCATTTGTTCGCAGTTGAAGCCCGAAACCCTGGTGCAGCGAACAACAGGGGACCAACGATGGCGATCAGTCAGAAGAGTGCGGACTTCCTTCTCAACAGCCGGATGGCCGACGCCGCCGCGGGCGACGTTGAGGCGTTGTTTGAATTGGGCGTGACCTTTTCGACCGGGCGCGGCGGTATCATGGTCGACCTGATCGAAGCGCACAAATGGTTCAATCTCGCCGCGCTGTCGGGCGACACCCGCAGCCAGGCGTGCCGCGCCGACATCAGCTTCGAGATGACCGCGCGCGAAATCGCCGAAGCCCAGCGCCAGGCGCGCTCATGGCTCGGCGCAACCGGCCAGCACCGCCACGCGGCGTAAGCTGAGCCAGGCCCAGCCCGCCTGAAGCGTGCCGGGTCTCCGGCTCAGCTCACCGCACCACCACCGTCACCGCGCGGCGGTTCTGGGCCCAGGCGCTTTCGTCCGAACCCATTGCCGCGGGGCGCTCCTTGCCCCAGCTGATCACCGTCAGCCGGGCGGCGGGAACGCCATTGGCGATGAGGAATTCCTTGGCGCTGTTGGCGCGCCGCTCCCCCAGCGCCAGATTATATTCGCGCGTGCCGCGTTCGTCGGCATGGCCTTCGATCGATCCCTTGACCGACGGGTTGGCGAGCATCCACCGCGCCTGCGCGGCGAGGGTCGCGCGCGACGCCTGGTCGAGCGCATATTCGTCGGTCCCGAAATAGACCGTGTCCGAGCCCGCCTTGGCGACGAGGTCGGCCTGCATTCCGGGCAACTCGACCAGGTCGACGCTGTCATCAACGTTGGTCGCACCGCCATTGGCAGCGTTGGGATCGGTCACCAGCGGGCCGGTGTCGGCGGGCGGGACCTTCTTGCCGCATGCGCCGAGCGCCAAGGCGAGACCGGTCATGCCGATGAGGATGGACTTGTTCATATGCTTCACTCCTGAAATTCGCTGTTCGGCTTACAAATTGAGCGGCGACCAGCTCGGGTCGGATCCGCCCAGCGGGGTCGGCATGCGGCGCGCCGAGCCGCCGTTGATGCTGACCGCATAGAGCGTCGAATCACCGCTGCCGCGCGCGGTGCGGTTGAACATCACGAACTGGCCGTTGGGCGCCCAGCTCGGCGCTTCGTCCTGCCACGCGTCGGTCAGCAATTTGGTGCCCGCGCCCGATGCGCTCATCACGCCGATGCGGAACCCCCCGCCGCCGATGCGGGTGAAAGCGATGAGGTCGCCGCGCGGACTCCATACCGGAGAGGCGAAGGCGCCGCCGCCGAAGCTGATTCGCTTCTGCCCGGCGCCATCGGCGTCCATCACATAGAGCTGCTGGCTGCCGGAGCGGTCGCTTTCAAAGGCGATGCGGCGGCCGTCGGGCGAAAAGCTCGGGCTGGTGTCTGCACCCGGGGTCGAGGTCAGCCGACGCGGGGTGCCGCCATTGGCGCCGACGACAAAAATGTCGGTGTTGCCGCCCGACGCCATTGAGAAGACGATGTCGCGCCCGTCGGGCGAGAAGCGCGGGGCAAAGGTGAAGGCGGTGCCGGGGACGAGCAGCCGCTCGCTACCGCTGGCGACGTCCATCACATAGACCCGCGGACGGCGGCCCTGGTAGCTCATATACACCAATTTATCGCCGCGCGGGTTGAAGCGCGGGGTGACCACGGTGGCCTTGCCGGTGGAAAGATAGCGGTGGTTCGAACCATCCGAATCCATGATCGCGATGCGTTTCTGGCGGTTGGTCTTGGGCCCGGTTTCGGCGACGTAGACGATGCGCGTGTCGAGGAACGGGTGTTCGCCCGACAGGCGCGCGTAAATCGTGTCGGCGCATTTGTGCGCGGCGCGGCGCCACTCGGTCGGGGCGACAGCGAATCCCTGGTGAGCGAGTTCGCGCCCGGCGGCGACATCGAACAGATAGCAACCCACGGTAATCCGCCCGTCGGCGCGCTGCTCGACATAGCCCGACACCAACGCCGAGGCACCCGCGTTGCGCCATTCGGCATAGACCGGGTTTGCGGCCTGGCCGAAGCTGTAGCGGCCGATGCCGTTGGGACCGAGCGGGGTGAACAGGCCGGTCGAGCGGAGGTCGGAGGCAACCACTTCGGCGATCTGGCGGCCGAGCGTTTCGGGCGCGCCGGGGGCGGCCGGCATCGCCGGGACGGCGATCGCCATCGGCGCATTGATCCCGCCGACGACGTCGACTTCAAGCGGCTGACTCTCCTGTGCCGAGGCGGCAGCGGACGCGAACAGGAGGACGAATGGAATCAGCGTTTTCATGGCGCTCCTCACGGCAAATTATAGTTCATGATGAAGTCCGACCAGCCTTTGCCGCTGGCAGTTTCGTATAGCTCGGGCGGCAGCCCGGCGAGCGGGGCGCAGCCGACGAAGGTCGCCACCGCGAGGTCCTTGACGCGTTCCTCATAGCGGCCGTTCTCGTCATCGACGCCCGACGTGCCGATCACTTGCGGCGAGCGTCTGAGGCGGCCGTTGGGGAGCAATTGGAGGCGCATCCTGACGCGAATTCGGCTGGCACCGGGTCCGGGGCTGACCTGGCGATCGGCGCACGGCTGGACCTGGCGCCGGATCGCCGAGACAATCCCGGCCATTGCCGAAGCGCTGACGGTGGCGGCGGCGGGCTTGGCCGAAGCGGCGCGCGCGGGAGCTTCGTCGATGCCCTTGAGGAAATCGTCGCCGATCCGCGATGCGCGCGGGGCGGGCCGGGCCGGGGCGGTGCGGACCGCGGCCGACTTGGCGGCAGGCTGGTTTGTGACCCGCGGCGTGGGTGTGATCATGGGCGGCGCGGACGACGGCTCGATGCGCGGCGCTGGCACCGGGTCGATCGGCTCAGCCACGCCGATCTCGGGCGCCTCGCTCGCGGGGGCGGGAGCGACCAGCGCGGCGGGGGCGGCGGCAGTGAGGCCGACCTCGTCGATCAGCTCGACTTCCATCGACGGTGGTTCGGGGACGCGATCGACCTGCGCCAGGCTGAGCGACAGCGCGGCGACCAGCGCGACGTGAAACGCCAGCGCGGCGCCGGTCCCGGCAAGCTCGGCGCGGTCGAGGCTCATGGCTGGTCGCCACCGACCGACACCAGCGCGACGCGGTTCAACCCGGCGCGATTGAGTTCGCCCATGACGCGCATCACGCGGCCGTAATCGAGCGTGCGGTCGGCGCGCAGATAGATGCGGCGGCCTTCGGCGGGCTGGGGTTGGGCGGCGATGTTCGCCAGCTTGGCGGGGAGCGCGGCCTCGGCGACCGCGGCATCGTCGATCGTGATCTGGCCGGCGGCGTCGATCGTGATCTGGACCGGCTCGGCTTGCTGTTCGAGCGATCCGGCGCGGCTTTCGGGGAGGTCGATCGGCACCCCTGCGACGAGCAACGGAGCGG
>JAJAYY010000080.1 GCA_026785965.1 Sphingomonas bacterium | reverse complement strand
GGATTGCTTCGCCGTGCTCGCAATGACGTTGCACTATTTCGGCACCTGCTGGCTGATGCAGTGGAAGCTTCCTCCGCCGGTCAGAAGATGGTCGGCGCGAAGCCCGATGACCCGGCGGTCGGGGAAGATGTCCTGCAGCGCTTCGAGCGCGGCGGCGTCGTTCGGTGCGCCATATTGCGGCACCACCACCGCCGCATTGCCGATGTAGAAGTTCATATAGCTCGCCGGGACGATCACACCGTCGCGTTCGCCCGCGCCGGGGGAGGGGATTGCGACCACCTCCAACTCGGCATCGAGCAATGCTTCGGCGGCGTCAGCATAAGTCGCGGCATTGGGGTCGTCCTCGACCGCCTCGGGGATTGCCACGCGGCCAGGCGCGACGAACCGCGCCAGATTGTCGACATGGCCGTCGGTATGGTCGTTGATCAGCCCGTCGCCGAGCCACACGATTCGGCGCGCGCCGAGATCGTCCATCAATCGCGCCTCAACCTCTTCCTTGCCGAAGCCGGGATTGCGGTTGGGGTTGAGCAGGCATTGCTCGGTGGTCAGGAACACCCCGGTCCCGTCGCCGTCGATCGCGCCGCCTTCCAGGATCCAGTCGGCCTTGGCAAAGCGCAGCCCCGCCGCGCCGCTCAAGCGCTCGCCAATGTTGTCGTCGCCGGGCAAATCATATTTGTCGCCCCAGCCATTGAAGCGAAACCCTTGCGCCCGGCGATCGCTTCCGGTGCCGACCACGATCGCCCCGGTATCGCGTAGCCAGATATCGCCGAAGTGCTCGACGATCACGCTTGCGAACGGTGCCAACGCGCGCGCCGTGGCCGCCGCGTCGTCGTTCGCCGCGACCAGCCACACCGCTTCGCCCGCGCCATCGGCATGGACCGCTGCGGCGAAGGCGGCGACTTCGGCTTGCGCCGGGGCGAGGTCGTCCACCCACAGCTCGGGGTCGGAGGGAAAGCCGATCCACACGGCTTCGTGCGGCGCCCATTCGGCCAAAGGACATTGAGAATGCGGGAGGGAAGTCATGGTCGCCCGCCTATCACCCCGGTTCGCTCGCGCCAAGCAGGGCTGGAGATGGCGGCTTAGCCCCTGCGGCGTACGGCGGGGGGCTTGAATTGCCCACTCCGCCAGGGCGGGTCAATCGGATCATCGTCGTTGGGCGGCGCGAAGCCGACATAGCCGAAATAGCTGGCAATCTTCCGCTCGCCCGGATCGGCAATCGCGCGGCGCCCATGCATGAATCGGCTGTTGTCGAGGATCAATATATCGCCGCGCCGCCACGCCAGCGCATGGGTAAGCGGGGCCGCCGCCTCGCGTACCGCGTCAACCCATTCGTCGGGTACCGGTTGACCGTCATCGAGGCGGGGAAAATTGGGAACGCGCAGGAAATCGCGAGCGAACAGCAGGAAGTTTCCGAACGCGGGTCCTTCGTGAAACATCGGCTTGTGAAGCAAGGGACGCGAAAAGCCGCGGATGACACGGCCGCCGGTGTCCCGGAAAAAATAAGGGCATTGGGATGGCGGCGAAGCCAGTTGGCGCGCATCGGGCGTCGCGGTTCCAAGCCAATATTCGAGCACCTCCGGCGATGCCGGCTGGAGGTAGACCAAACGCCGCCGGCGAATCTCGGCAACCAGCGGCGGGGGAAGTCGTTTGACGATCTCGACCCCGTCGCAGACCGTGGTCTCACCGCCGCCACCGGGAGGACTGAAACAGGCGAACAGGCAGGCGTCGGGCCGCCATGGCTCGCGCGACAGTTCGGGGTGCAACGGGAATGGATCCACGCCCAAGTCGACCGACTGGATGTTCGATTCCGCATCGAGCAACGCGCGGTTCGGGCTTTCGTTGAAAACCGATGTCTTGCACAGCCGTTCGGCAAATAGGCGAAACGTGCCGACGTCGAATTCGAAGCCGCGCAGCAGCAGTGCGCCATGATTGCGAAACTGCTGTTCTACCAGCGCCGCATCGACCGCCATGGGCGACGTGTCACCGAAGCCTTCGATCACCAAAAGCGGGCCATTGGCTGACGTGGAAAAAGGTGACGATGAGGGCCGGTTCATCGCGCAGCGGTTAGCCTAACTCTAGGGTCCGTGCTAGGTCGCCGCGATGCGGATCGATGTTGCGACGATTTTCGATGACCCACGATTGATGTTGTTCGGGTTCGAGGGCCAGTTTGCCCGTTTTATTGCCATGGACCGCGAAAGCTATGCCCGCTCGATCTTTTTTGATGGTCGTGTCCAGCCCGCGGATCAGCAGTTCTACCGCGTCCCGCTGGAACCGTTGTTGGCTCACCTCGCCGAGACCGGCTTCAAGCCGCCCCGGATCGGCTTTATCCATCACTTCGCGCAGTCCGGATCAACCTTGCTGGCGCGCGCCCTCGACCATCCCGGCAACCTTGTCATTCGGGAACCCCTTCACTTGCGCGAGCTGGGGGTACGGGCGGGCGCGGCGAATGGCGGGTCGTTGACGGCGCAACAACGCGCATTGCTGGAATTCTCGCTATCCATGCTTGGCAAGCGCTTCGAGCCCGGCTCTTCGCTGATCGTCAAGGGAAGTGTCCCGGTCAGTCTGCTCGCCAGCGAAATCGCAGACCTCGACCCGGGCCGGCCGGCGATCCTGCTTCACTTCCCCCTCGACGATTATTGTGCGGCTGTGTTGCGAACGCCCAACCACCAGCGTTGGGTGGAGTCGGTCACTGGAGAGATAGGGCTGGAGCGAGATCCGCTGATCGGGGACATCGCGAAACTCACCGTGGCGGAGAAAGCGGCGGCGCTATGGTATTCGATGATCAAGCGCTTCGAACGATTGCTGGCACTTCACCCGGCGATGCGCAGCCTCGACGCCAACCAATTTTTCGATCGGCCCGGCGCCACGATTGTCGCCGCAAACGAACTTTTCGATGCGGGTCTCGGCGCCGGCGAAGCGAGGACGGTCGCAGACGGGCCGCTGTTTGCGACTTATTCGAAGAATCCCCGAATTCCCTATGATCCGGCCACCCGCGTTGAACGGCGCGAGCAAGCGAAAACGATGTTGAAGGCTGAGCTTGGGCTCGCTCGTCGCTGGGTCGAGCAGCGATCTGGTCCGGCGGCCGTGCCCCCGGCGCTTGATCGCCCGTTGCTTGGTCAAGCCGCCCCGCTGTTTTGAACCGCGCACTGGCGCGCCGGACATAGATGCAAAAAAGGGCGACCCCGAAGGGCCGCCCGGTTGCATTCGAACGATCCGCAAAGGATCAGCGCGAATAGAATTCAACCACCAGATTCGGCTCCATCTTGACCGGATAGGGCACCTCGTCGAGCGTCGGCACGCGGGTGAAGGTCGCCTTGGCGGTGCCGTCGGGAACGACATAATCGGGGATGTCGCGCTCGGCGAGGCTCTGCGCTTCCATCACCAGCGCCATTTCCTGCGCCTTCTTGCCCAGCG
>JAJAYY010000079.1 GCA_026785965.1 Sphingomonas bacterium | reverse complement strand
GTGCGCGCCTGGCGGGACCCGCTCGTGCTGGTCTTGCACGTTGGTTATGCGTGGGTGCCTGTCGGACTGTGCCTGCTCGGCCTCAGCATCCTCGGCACTGCCGTCCCCGGCAGCGGCGCGATCCACGCGCTCACGGTCGGCGCAATGGCCACCATGATCCTTGCCGTCATGACCCGCGCGACCCTCGGTCACACCGGCCGCGAACTCAAAGCGAGTGCTGCAACCACGATGATCTATGTTCTGGTGACCATCGGCGCGCTCGGCCGCGTCGTGGCACCGCTGCTACCGATGGACTATATGCTCGCGGTCCGGCTGTCGGGGATTGCGTGGGCCGGCGCCTTCCTGTTGTTCCTGCTGGTCTATGGACCGAAGCTCGTCGGCCCGCGCCCAGACGGCCGGCCATAATGGTTCCGATCGTCAGGCGAATATGCCCAGCGGGTTATGCGCGCGAGCAATGCTGATGATGAACCCGTAGACGAGCGCGGCGCCGCCGAGGTTCAACCATCGAGTCCGCCCGGTCCGCCCCCGGAGCGCAAGGTAGCCGAGGAAGATATAGACGAGCACCAGCATTACCTTCATCGTCAACCAACTGTCGACGAACGGATATTGCTTGACGATCGTCATCAGGATCAGCGCGGCGGTGAGCAAGGTCGTGTCGACGGTGTAGGACAAAGCGCGGATCGGCCACGCCATGACCCATGACGCGTTGAGCAGATTATGGGCCACACCGCGCAGGAGCAGCAGAGCGCCGCTCAGGGCGATCGCGCCGATATGGACGGCGCGAATCTCCAGATAATATTGTTCCACCCGCGCTTATTCCGCAGATTCTGGTCTTGCTCCGGCCGGAGGACGGTCGTGCTTCCGCGCTTCCTCCTCATCAGCTTCGGGCTTTGGCCACAGCCACAGGCTGATCACGAAATACACCAGGGCGAGCGCGCCGATCGAGAAAATCGTATCGCCCGGCACCCGCATCCAGATCAGGAGCTCGACGAGCGGCTGCTGCTTGAACTCCGCCGATCGGGCATACCAGTAACCATGGTTGATCGCCGCCAGCAATTGCAGCGTTCCGAGCGGGAGCAACGTCAACAACGCCATCAGCGCGAGACCGATGTTAAAGCACCAGAAGCTGATCTTGAGCACCTTCTCGTTCCAGTACAGATCGGGCCTCATGCCGCGCAGGCAGAACAGCACCAGACCGACGCCGAGCATTCCGTAAACCCCGAACAACGCCGTGTGGGCGTGAAGCGCCGTGAGGTTGAGCCCCTGCATATAGTATAGCGACAGCGGCGGGTTGATCAGGAAGCCGAAGAGACCGGCACCGACGACATTCCAGAACGATACCGCCAGGAAGAACATCACCGGCCACTTGTAGCGCCGCATCCACGGCATGGCGCTGCCCAGTCGCCAATGATCGTAAGCCTCAAAGCCGATGTAGGCGAGCGGCACCACTTCGAGCGCCGAGAAGCTCGCGCCGAGCGCAAGCACAGCCGTCGAGGTTCCTGAAAAATACAGGTGATGCAGAGTGCCCAGGACTCCGCCGGCCATGAAGATGATGGTGGCGAACAGGACCGCGACGGTGGCGGTGCGCACCGGGATGAGTCCGAGCCGCGTAAAGAGGAAGGCGATGACTGCGGTAGCAAACACCTCGAAGAAGCCTTCGACCCACAGGTGAACCAGCCACCAGCGCCAATATTCGACCATCGAGATGTGCGTGTGTTCATTCCAAAAAAGCGCCGCCGCATAAAACAGACCGATGGCCACGGTCGACATGAAGAACAGCGCCACGATCGAGCGTGACTCGCTCCGCTCGCGAAGCGCCGGCCATAGGGCGCGGCCGACGAGTACCAGCCAAATCAGCAGGCCGAGGAACAGGAACCACTGCCAGAAGCGGCCCATGTCGGCATATTCCCAACCTTGATGACCCCACCAGAAGTTGTTCTCGAGCCCGAGCCGCTGCATCACCGCCAGCCACTGGCCGGCGAAGGAGCCGACCACGATGATCAGCAGGCACACCCAGAGAATGTTGACTCCGAGCGCCTGAAACTTGGGTTCGTAGCCAGAGATCGCGGGCGAGATGTAAAGGCCTGTGCCGAGCCACGCCGTCGCGATCCACAACACCGCCAATTGGGTGTGCCAGGTGCGCGTGATCGAGTAAGGCAGGATTTCGGCTGCCTCGTACCCGTAAACCAGCTGTCCCTCGATCTGGTAATGTGCGGTCATGGCGCCGAACAGGATCTGGACAAGGAAAAGCGCGAGCACCAACCAGAAATATTTGGCGGTCGCCTGCATTGACGGCGTTACCGTGATGCCGCGCAGCGGATCGGTCTTCGGGAGATCATGCTTCTCTTCCTTGCGCGCGTGGGTCACGGCGTGATGCCAGCCGAGCAAGGCTATTCCGGCCAGCAGGAATGAGACGCTGAACGCCGACCAGATGAAAGTTAAGGCAGGCGGACGATTGCCCACCGCAGGTTCGCTGGGCCAATTGTTCGTGTAGGTGATTTGACTGCCCGGCCGTTCGGTCGTTGCGGCCCACGCTGTCCACCAGAAAAAGGCCGACATCGCGCGGCGGTGGGCGGCTTCGGGAATCGTGTCGTTCTTCATGGCGTAATTTTCGCGCAATGTGGCGGTTGCCGGATCGTTGCCGAACAGGCTCTCATAGTGCCTGGAAACGCTACGGATCGCCTGCGCCCGCTCCACCGACAGCGTGATCGTACGCGTGCCCGGATCATAGGTGTTGGCGCGCATCTGCTCCTGAAGCCGGCCCTGGAGCTGCGCTTGTTCTTCCTGGCGCAACTGGCCGTATTCGCGCCCGCCGTACTCGCGACGGCTCCAGCCATCGAGAATTGTCATGGCTTCGCGATGGAGCCAGTCGGCGCTCCAGTCAGGAGCAACATAGCCGCCATGGCCCCAGATCGATCCGAGCTGCATGCCACCCATCGATTGCCAGACCTGGCGCCCGCGCTGAATGTCCGCGCGCGTGTAAATTTTCTCGCCGTTGGTCGCGACCACCCGCTCGGGAATCGGCGGCATCTTGAAACTGATGTCGCGGCCGACCAGCAGCAGCACAGCGAATGAAATGACCAGAAGCGAGATCAGCCAGATCCAAAGCTTACGGGTGCTGCTCATTGATCCACTCCCCTGCGGTCCCTTGGGCTGATGTGCCAACGCGGTCAATAGTGGTTCCGAGTAACCGCCGATAATCAGAATTTGGGGTGTTCTCTGCTCTGCCGCCAAGCTCGTCGGACCGCGCCCGGACCGGCGTCGATGTGGCGCGCAAGGATCTCCGTTCGGGATATTACTTAGGGGGAACATCCGAATTTCGTCGACAAGGCCGCGCCCGTAGCATCGCTCCAATAACTCGGCCAACCGGCCGCCGGACGGAGGAACTCAGATGCGCCATGAACAGATCTTAGCCAGGGACGGTATCAATGAACTTGATATCGCGGCCGTGTGGCCGGTTACAGCCCAGCTAGCTCCATTTCCTCTTCCCGATATAGCGGGGCCGGGCGTTCGGCATCTCCAGATTGCCACGCAGGCCATGCCAGACATGCCCGCTGCGGTGGGCAAGTTTGTCGTCATCGCCTATGCGGCGCTGATCGCCACGCTCGCCTTCACTGCCGCCGGGACGCGTGAGTCCAATTTCATGATCGCGATCGCCGCGCTGTTTGTCGTCATGTTCTTTTCGGTCCCGCGCATATTCCTCGCCGTGGAGCCTAAGGACGGGATTCGGCCGAGCTTCAATCAATTCATGGCCAATGGCACCAAGACGCTGACGGGTCACAACAGCGCCAAGGCAGCTCTGGTCCAGATCCTTATCTTGCCGGTGGCATTGTCGGTGGCAGTTCTGGCGATGGGAATCGCCGCAGCCATCATTCTCTGATCTTTCTCCGACTGCATCGGGTGGAGCGCTGCGCGCTCAGCCGAGGCCGGCGAGCGGATCGATCCCAAACACTACCGGGTGAAGGCGGAGCAGGATGAAGTAGAGCGCTGCGCCGCCCGCGACTGTCGTCACTAGAGTCGCGGCGCTCCAGCGCGGCGACGCCCTTCGCGTCACCAAAGCGGCCAAGGGGATGATCGACGTCTGCGCCGCCAGCCCGCGCCACTCATCGCCAAGCGCCGTGCGCTTGCGGCGGTCGACCAGCGCCATCCCTGCCAGCGAAAATAGCGTGAACCCGCCGAACAGGATGACCGAAACCAGGTCGCCGTTGGGGAACAGAAGCGCGAAGCTCCACAACGCAAAGGCCCACAGCAGCGGATGCCGTGTAATCCCGACCAGGCCAGGCCGGGCAGCATCGAACGACGCGCGACTGAAGCTGATCGACAGCGGATTGGAAGCGAACAGGCCGCCGACGAACAGCATAGATGCGGGCAGCATGAGCGCGATCGGGACGTCATATTGCCACTGGGCGAGGTTCCAAAGCAGAACGAAGGGAGCGCGAAGCGCGGCGCTGATCAGCCAAATTAAAAGCGCGATCGACAATATGGAATATAGCAGCAGGTAGCGACGCTCGCCCACCGCCGCGGTCAGCTTGTGACGAAGACCGGTTCGGGTCGGGATCGTGTGACTAAGCAGGAAGACGCCAAGCGCGAGCAGGAATTCGGTCATCTGGGCCGGATAGCGGGTTCAGGCCGCCATCTTCAACTCCAGCCGGTCCCAGATTTCGACCAGGGCCCCGGTCAATTCGTCCATCATCGCTTCGCTGTGGTTGGGGCCAGGCGTGAAGCGCAACCGTACGGTGCCGCGCGGGACGGTCGGATAGTTGATCGGCTGAACGTACAGGCCATATT
>JAJAYY010000078.1 GCA_026785965.1 Sphingomonas bacterium | reverse complement strand
CGCCAAGCGCGACCGCGGCACGGCCGCCCTCTACCCCGTCAACTCGCACTTCGCCGGCCGGGACCGCGTCGCCGAGCTTTGGCCGCGCGGCGCCGCTGGCCGGGCCCGATCGCGATTCGTCGCCCGACAAGGTGACCGTGGAGCTCGCCCCGCCGAGCCCGGCCGAGCCGACCACGATCACGCCCAGCTTTACCGATGCGGCGCCGGCCTATGTCTCGCCCACTCCGCCCGTCGACGGCGGCAGCTGGTGGCCGTGGCTGCTTGCGCTGCTTGGCGTCGGCGCCGGGGTCGGCTGGTTCGCCTGGCGCCAACGACGCGCCGGGGACGAGCGCCATCGGACCGCCTATGCCGGCATCAGCGATCTGGTTTCGGAGCGGGTGCCGCAGCCGGCCGCCACGCCGGTGTCGCGCAGCCCTGGCTCGCAGCATCCGTTGCCCGCGCCCGCCCGTCCCGCGCAAAAGCCCGCAACGGCGCCATCCGCGGGCGGGATCGTTGCCTCCGGGTTGAAGCCCAAGCTCGGCTTTGAGCTGCGCCCGATCCGCGCCGAGACCGATGCGTCGCGCGGCGCCGCCTTGTTGTTCGACGTGATCGTCATCAACAACGGCAGCGCGCCCGCGCGCGACGTGCTGATCGAATCGCAGCTGATCAATGCCGGACCCAATCAGGACGAGGAAATCGGCCGCTTCTTCCGAGCGCCGGCCGGGCACGGCGAGCGCCTCCCCTTGATCCCGCCGATGGGTCGGATCTCGATCAAGGCGCGGTTGTCGATCCCGGGCGATAAATTGCGCCCGATCGCGATCGATGGGCGCGAACTGTTCGTTCCGCTGGTCGCGTTCAACGCGCTGTATCGCTGGAGCGGCGGCGAGGAGCAGGATTCGGCCAGCTTCCTGGTCGGTCGCGGCGAGGACGCGGACGGCAAGATGGCGCCGTTCCGGCTCGATCAGGGGGTCAAGAGCTGGACGGGGCTTGGCGCGCGCCCGCACAGCATGGGGTTGCAGCGCTAGCGCAAGCGCCTGGACAAGGCACGGCGGGGGCTCAACAAGCACCCTCGTCCAAAAAGGTTTAGCTTATCTCGGACAGGCCGCTTGCCGAACCTGTTCCCGCTCTTCGACCGCAACCCGAAGACCTTCATTGCCACAACCCCGAGCGCGGCGGCCAGTCGCGCGAAAACGGCGGTTGACAAGCGTATTGGTGTAACAATACACCGATACGTGATTTGGGGAGATTAGTTGATGAGTCGTAGTTTTCTGATGAGTGCGGCCTTGGCCGCGCTGGCAAGCGCCGCGCCGTCACTCGCGCTGCCCACCGATTTCAAGGCCAAAGCCGATGCGCTTCTGGCCGCTTCCTATTCCGCCGACGGCCCCGGCGCGTCGGTGGTGGTCAGCGAGCATGGCAAGATCGTCTATGTCGGTGCACGCGGGATGGCCGACGTCGCCGCCAAGCGCCCGATCACCCCCGACACGGTGTTCCGCATCGGCTCGATCACCAAGCAATTCTCGGCTGCGGTGGTGCTCCAGCTTGCTGCTGAGGGGAAGCTCAAGCTGAGCGACCCGCTGTCGAAATATCTCCCCACTTTTCCCAATGGATCGGCGATCACGGTCGAGGAGTTGCTCAACCATTCGAGCGGTATCCAGAGCTATACCGGCATTCCCGGCTGGATGACCGAGGCCAACACCGCCCGCGCCTACACTACCGTGCAACTTGTCGCGGTGTTCAAGGGCCTCCCCGCGCCTGACAAGCCGGGAGCGAAATGGGAATATAACAACAGCGGCTATATCCTCGTCGGTGCGCTGATCGAGGCGGTCACCGGCAAGCCGTGGTACCAGGCAGTCGACGAGCGCATCGCCAGGCCGCTCGGCTTGAAGACCATACGCTATGGCGGCGACGAAGCGATGATCGCGGCGATGGCCAAAGGCTATAGCCAGGACGACAGCGGAGTGGTCCCCGCCAAGAAGATTCACATGAGCGTTCCCGCCGCCGCCGGCGCGTTGGTTGGGACGCCGGCCGACCTCGCCAAATGGGGCTATGCGCTGCATCACGGCAAGGTCGTCCCGGCGCCTTTCTATGAGCAGATGATTGCCCCGAGCGCGATCAGCAAGGCGAACGGTCGAAGCTATGGCTTTGGCCTCGAGACCGAGGCCGTGCGTGGCGCGCAGACCATCGGTCATGGCGGCGGCATTTTCGGTTTCTCGACCGGCAGCGTCTATTTCCCGGCCGAGGACGTGTTCGTCGCTGTCTATGCCAATAGCGACCAGCCGCAGACTGCGGTTGATGCCACGACCCGCCGGCTGGCGGCGATGGCGATCGGCAAGCCTTATCCGACCTTCACCAAGCACGCGCTCGACGCCACGGCGCTGGCGCCGTTGCTCGGCGTCTACAAGTTCAAGGCGATGAACCGCATCATCACCATCGAGGACGGCAAGCTGCTCTATCAACGGCCCGAAGGGGCGACTAGCGAGCTGATCCCGGTTGGCGGCGACCTCTATTCGTTCGGCCTCGATACGCTCGGCTGGGTCGAACTCAAGCGCGACGCAGCAGACAAGCCGGTGATGAGGGTCTTTCCCGACGGCGAGGATAATGACGGGCCGGCGGCGTGGACCGGGCCGGTGCCGCCTCCGGCGATGGCGTTCGACGTGCCGACGGCCACGCTCAAACGCTATATCGGAAGCTACACCTCGCCGATGGGCCCGGTGAAGGTGGCCGAGGCGGGCGCGGGCAAGCTGATTATCCAGCTCGCCGGCCAGCCGGCAATTCCCTTGCGCGCCACCGGCGTCGCCGACTTCGACGTCGAGCGCGTTGGCGCCAAAGTCCACTTTGTCGAAGAAAATGGCAAGGTCGTCCGGCTCGAGATCGCCCAGCGTGGCCGAACCCTCCCGGCAACGCGCGACTAAAGCGCGGTGCCGGTCGAATTGTAGCTGTGCCAGGCGAGCACCGCGGCGGCGCCGCGGTGGGGGCGCCAGGCTTCGGCGAGCGTGCGCAATTGCTTCTCCGATGGCCGCTCGTCCATCCCGAGCAGGCGCCCGATCTCGATCTGCACCGCAAGGTCGCCCGCCGGCCACACATCGCCGCGCCCCTCGGCGAACAGCAAGTAAATCTCCGCCGACCAGCGGCCAATGCCTTTGATCTTGGTGAGCAGCGCGATCGCTTCCTCATCGTCGGCAGGAAGCCGAGCCAAATCGAGCTCGCCCGACAGGACGAGGCCCGCGAGGCTGCGCGCATAGCCTGCCTTCTGGCGCGACAGGCCGGCTTCGCGAAGCTCCTCGTCGGTGGCTTCGAGCAGCGCCGCCAAGTCCACCGGCTGGCCATATTTGGCGATCAACTTATTCCACATCGACCGCGCCGCAGCGACGCTGACCTGTTGGCCGACGATGGTGCGGAGCAGGGTCTCGATCCCCGGCTCGCTCAGCCGCGGTTCGGGACGTCCATGGCTTTCGAGCACCCGCACAAATCCCGGCTCGACCGCCGCCAGCGCGTCGAGGCTGGCGTTGAGCGATTGCGCAGTGCGGACCATCAAGCGACGCTGGCGGCGTAGAGCGCGATCGCCGCCGCATTCGACACGTTCAAGCTTTCGACCGCGTCGCTGATCGGCAGCCGCGTCACCGTGTCGCAATGATCGCGGACATTCTGCCGCATTCCCGGCCCCTCGGCGCCGAGCACCAGCGCAACCCGCTGCGGCCCCAGCGCATCCTTCAATTCGCTGGTTGCATCGCCAGCAAGTCCGATCCGCCAGAACCCGGCCTCAGCAATCTCCTCCAGCGCGCGCGCCAGATTGACCACCCGCGCCCACGGCACCCGCTCCAACGCGCCCGACGCCGCCTTGGCGAGCACCCCGCCTTCGATCGGCGAATGGCGGTCCTGGGTGACGATCCCGATCGCCCCGAACGCGGCGGCCGAGCGCATGATCGCGCCGACATTATGCGGGTCGGTGACCTGGTCGAGCACCAGCAGCACCGCTTTTTCGGGCGCGTCGCCGAGCAAATCGGCGAGCCACATATCCTCGAGCGGGGCGACCTCGATCACCACCCCCTGGTGCGGCGCGTCGTTGGGCACCAGTCGGCCGAGATCCGCGACGTCGGCGAAGGTCACCGGGACATCGGCGGGAAAGTTCATGAGCTTGGCGGTGTCCTGCGTCGACCAGGCGCGGACCACCTTGCGCTCGGGATTGTCGAGCGCCGCCGCCACCGCATGCTTGCCCCAGAAACGCGGGCGATTGGGACTGCCGCCGGTCTTGCTCTTGTTCTTGCGTGCCATACGGCGCTCCATGCGGCGCGGGGGCGCGAGAGGCAACCCTAACTCGGTCTCCCTCGAGGGCAAGCGTCAGCGCTAAGCCACTCCCTCGGAATCCAGCGCATAACCCGCGCTTCGCACCGTCCGCACCATGTCGGGCTCGCCGAGCGCAAGCCGCAGCCGGCGGATATGGACGTCGACCGTCCGCAGCTCGATGTCCTCGCTGTGCGGCCACACCGTTTCGAGCAATTGCTGGCGCGAAAACACCCGGCCCGGATTTTCGAGGAAGTGACGCAGCAGGCGATATTCGGTCGGGCCCAATTGCACGCCGGTGCCGTCGCGCTTCACGCGGTGGGCGGCGAGATCCATTTCCAGCCCGGCATAGCCCAAAGCCTCGGCGGCGAGGGCAGGGCGGACCCGCCGCAGCACCGCCCCGGCGCGTGCGACCAGTTCCTTGGGGCTGAACGGCTTGGTAATATAATCGTCGGCCCCGGTCTCGAGCCCGCGAATGCGGTCATCCTCCTCACCGCGCGCGGTGAGCATGATGATCGGCACGTTGGCGGTGGCGGCGCGGCGGCGCAGTCGGCGGCACACCTCGATCCCCGAAATCCCCTCGATCATCCAGTCGAGCAGGATCAGGTCGGGCTTGACCTCCTCGGCCAGGATCAGCGCTTCCTCGCCGTCGCCGGTGCGCGTGACCGAATAGCCGGCGCGGTCGAAATGGAAGGTGACGAGATCGGCCAGCGCCCGATCGTCCTCGACCAGCAGCAGCCGCTTGACGCTCATTGCCTCACGCCTTGTACAAATCGTCGCCGCGCGGGCGGTCGGCGAGGTGCTCGCCGGTGGCGGCGTAATAGACCATTTCGGCGATGTTGGTGGCGTGGTCGCCGACCCGTTCAACGTTTTTGGCGATGAACAGCAGATGCGTCGACTGGCCGATGTTGCCGGGATTTTCCATCATGAAGGTCAGCAATGTGCGGAAGATCGAATTGTAGAAATCGTCGACTGCCCGGTCGCGCTCGCACACCCGCACCGCTGCCTCGGCGTCGCGCTCGACGAAGGCGGTGAGCACGTCATGGACCATCTCGGTCGCGATTCGCGCCATCTCGGGCATCAGCGACAAGGGTTCGATCGTGCCGGCATTGGCGAGCAACGGCACGCGCTTGGCGATATTCTTGGCATAGTCGCCGATCCGCTCAACCACGCTCGAAATCTTGATCGCCGCGACCACATCGCGAAGGTCGCCGGCCATTGGCGCGCGCAACGCCAGGACCTGGATTGCGCGGCGCTCGGTTTCCATCTCCAGGGCATCGAGCTTCTTGTCGTCCTGGACGATCCGCTGGGCGCCCTCCAGGTCGCGCTGGACGAGGCAGCGCATCGACTCGCGAATGGCATGCTCGGCCAGCCCGCCCATCTGGCTGATGAGTGCGCGCAGCCGGTCCAGATCCTCGTCGAATGCCTTGATCGTATGTCCGCTGGTGGTGGCCATGGTAATTGCTCCGATCAGCCGTAGCGGCCGGTGATATAGTCCTGGGTGCGCTGCTCGCGCGGGTTCGTAAAGATTTCCGAGGTTTTGCCATATTCGACCATCTCGCCGAGATGGAAGAAAGCGGTTCGCTGGCTGACCCGTGCCGCCTGCTGCATGTTGTGGGTGACGATCGCAATCGCATAGCGGCCACGCAGACTGTGGATCAGTTCCTCGATCTTGGCGGTAGCGATCGGGTCAAGCGCCGAGCAGGGCTCGTCCATCAAGATCACTTCGGGGTCGACCGCGATCGCGCGGGCGATGCACAGCCGCTGCTGCTGGCCGCCCGACAATGCGGTGCCGCTTTCCTGGAGCCGGTCCTTGGCCTCGTCCCACAGCCCGGCGCGCCTGAGCGATTTCTCGACGATCGCATCCATCTCGGTCTTGCCCGCGGCGAGACCGTGAATGCGCGGCCCGTAGGCGACATTCTCGTAAATCGACTTGGGGAAGGGGTTGGGCTTCTGGAACACCATTCCGACCCGCGCACGCAGTTGGACGACGTCCATCGCGGCCGAATTGATGTTCTGCCCGTCGAGCTCGATTTGACCCGTCATTCGTGCCGATGGGATGGTGTCGTTCATGCGGTTGAGGCAGCGCAGGAAGGTAGACTTGCCGCACCCCGACGGGCCGATGAAGGCGGTCACGCGGTCGTCGTGGATGTCGATGTCGACGCCCTTCAGCGCTTCCTTGTCGCCATAAAAAACGTGCACGTCGCGCGCCGTCATCTTGGGCGCGCGCTCGCTCGTCGCGGGCTCGGCGCTATCGGTCGCCCGGGGGACCGGCGGCGCAATCGTGGCGGGGGCGGTGGTGTCGGTATCGATCATGGTCATTCAGCCTACCAGCGGCGTTCAAAGCGGTTGCGAAGATAGATGGCGAGCCCATTCATCAGCAGCATGAAGATGAGCAAGACGATGATTGCCGCGGACGTTTTCTCGACGAAGCCGCGGTCGACCTCGTCCGACCACAGGAAAATCTGCACTGGGAGCACGCTCGCCGGTTCGGTGATCCCGCCCGGGGGTGAGGCGATGAAGGCGCGCATCCCGATCATCAGCAGCGGTGCGGTTTCTCCCAGCGCGCGCGCCATGCCGATGATCGTTCCGGTCAGGATCCCCGGCAATGCGAGCGGCAGCACGTGGTGGAATACGACCTGCATTTTCGACGCGCCGACGCCCAGGGCGGCATCGCGGATCGACGGCGGGACTGATTTGATCGCGTTGCGCCCGGCAATCACGATCACCGGCATCGTCATCAGCGCCAGCGTCAGCCCACCGACCAGCGGCGCCGAGCGCGGCAAATGCATGAAGTTCAAGAATACCGCGAGCCCGAGCAGCCCGAAGATGATCGACGGCACTGCGGCAAGGTTGTTGATCGACACTTCGATCATGTCGGTCCAGCGGTTGCGCGGCGCGAACTCCTCGAGGTAGAGCGCCGACAGCACCCCGATCGGGAAGGCGAGCAACATCGTCACCATGATCGTCAGGAAGCTGCCCTTGAGCGCGCCCCACACCCCGACGGTCGAGGAATCGGTCGCGTCGGACGATGTCAGAAACCCGGTGTTGAAACGCGTTCGGACCGAATCTTTGGCCTCGGCCCTGGCGACGAGTTGTTCGATCGCCGGGTCGCCATCGCGCTTGGCGGCGACGTCGCCCTTTGACGACATTGGCAGCCACAGGTCGGCCTTGCGTTCGAGCAGGGTCGGGTCGGCGATCAGTTGGTCTCCGAGCGACCGCGCCGAGGCGCCGCCGAACAATTCGCCCGCGCCCTCGCCATAAACGGCGACCGCTTGTGTTTCGAGCACACCATCGAGCCCGGCGTTGGCGACGATCTCTTCGGCCTGCGCGCCATTGAGCGCAGCGGCATCAAGCATCACGTCCGAGCGCGGGAAATCGATCGTCAATCTCACTTCACTCTGGGTGAATCCACTAAGGCCTTTCGCGGCCATGGTGATCAGCAGGAAAGCGAGGAACGCCACCGACAGCCCGACTGCGGCCAGCCCGAACAGCCGGAACCGGCGCTCGGCAGCGTAGCGCTTGGCGACGCGTGATTGCATCGACCCATCGGTCCAGCGCGAAGAGGCGGCAGCGCTATTCATAAGCTTCCCGATACTTGCGCACGAAGCGCAATGCGATGAGGTTGAGGACCAGGGTGATCAGGAACAGCGCCAGCCCGAGCGCAAAGGCGGCGAGCGTCTTGGCGCTGTCAAACTCCTGGTCGCCGGTCAGCAATTGGACGATCTGGGTGGTTACCGTTGTGACGCTCTCGAACGGGTTGGCGG
>JAJAYY010000077.1 GCA_026785965.1 Sphingomonas bacterium | reverse complement strand
GGCGATCCTCAACCGCTTGGCCTCGGGCAAGGACGAGCTGCTGATGGACAATGCCGCGATCGACACCGAGCGCACCGGGCTGTGGAAGATGATGCACAAGCTCGAGCAGATGATCCACATCTCCAAGCAGCTCGACACGAGCCTTGAGGACAAGGCCAACGAGCTCGACGCGAGCGAGCCGGCCAAGGCCAAGGCAATCCGCGAGACGGCCTTGTTCTACACTCGCCAGCGGACCACCGATTTGCTCACCCAGATGGCGGTCACCGTCCAGGGCTATCTCGCGCTCGACCTGGTCAAGAAAAACAATGTCGAGCTGGTCAAGGGCGTCGACCGCGCCTCGACCACCACCGTTGCCGCGCTGCGCACCGCGGTTACCGTCGCGCAGGCAATGACCAACCAGCGCCTCGTGCTTGAACAGGTCAGCGCGCTCAACACCACCACCGCGGGGATGATCGACACCACCGGCGCCTTGCTCAAGAGCCAGACCGGCGCGATCCACGAGCAAGCCGCGTCGTCGACGATCCCCCTCGAAACGCTCCAGCGCGCGTTCCAGAATATTTACGACACGATGGATCAGATCGACGCGTTCAAGCTTACCGCGCTGACCAACATGAAGCAGACCGTCGACACGCTCGGCAGCGAAGTTGCAAAATCGAAGGGCTATATCGCCCGCGCCGAGGGTGTCGCGCAGGGCAAGCTTGAAGGCATGTCGTCGCCGTTCACCCCGATCGAGAAAAAATGACCACCGACAAGTTCGACCTCGTCCTTGCCCGCGCCGATCGGGTCATGCGCCAGATCGACGAGCGCGACGGAGCAGTGCGCTCGGCCGCGCAGCGCGAGCGCGCGCGGCTCAATTCCGGGCTCGGTCGAACCTTCAAACGGGTCGCGATCACGATCGGCGTGATCAGCCTCGCCGCGATCGGCATCGGCATGATCATTCCGATCGGCATGTTCGGTTTCCTCGCCGCGGTCGGGCTGGCGCTGGCGCTGGCGGCAGTGCTGGTCTTTTCGGGTGCGCGCGACATTGCCGCGCCGACCATCTCGCCCGAATTGCCCAATGGTGAGATGGTCCAGCGCTTCGACAGCTACATGTTCCGCGCCCGCCGCGCCCTCCCCGCTCCGGCGCAGGCCGAGGTCGACTTGCTGTCGCAGCAATTGACGCCGCTCAAGGAGACGCTGGCGCGGGTCGAGCAGCTCAACCCCGATGCGCAGGACGCGCGGCGACTGATGTCGACCCATTTGCCCGGGCTGATCGACCGTTACCTCCACGTCCCGGCCGCCTATCGCGATTCGCTCGATGGCGAGGGCGTGAGCGTCGATCAGCGGCTGGTCGAAGCGCTCGCCGCGGGGCGTCAGGCGTTGGGCGAAATCAGCGACAAGCTCGCCCGCGCCGACCTCGCGGCGTTCGAGACTCAGGGCCGCTTCATCCAGACCCGCTACAAGGACGAAACGCTCAACTAGCCAATAATATTGGCGGCCTTGAGCCGTTCGAACTGGTCCGCGCTGAGCCATTGCGACAACAAATCATCATGTTCGCCGAGGCCCGGCGGGGGCAGCGCTGCATCCATCCGCTCGCCGTCGAACCGCATCGGCGAGCCGACCATCGGCACCTCGCCGAGCGCGCCGCCGCCGGCGTTGATGCGCGTCCCGCGATGAACCGCCTGCGGGTCGGCGAGCGCCTGGCGGACGGTGTTGATCGGGCCGGCGGGAATCCCCGCGGCTTCGAGCTCGGCGAGCCACTGCGCGGCTTTCCCGGTGGCGATGATCGCCGCAATCTTCGGCACCAGCGCGGCGCGCGCCGCGACCCGCGCGGCATTAGTCGCGAAGGCCGGATCGCTCGCCCATTCGGCGTGCCCGAGGAGCGCCGCGAATTTGGCGAACTGGCGGTCATTGCCGACCGCGATGATGATCGGCTGGTCGCTCGCGGCGAACGGCTGGTAGGGCACGATATTGGGATGTCCCGCGCCCTGCCGCTGCGGGTCGGCGCCGCTGACCAGCGCGTTCGACGCCTGGTTGGCGAGCATCGCCAATTGGGTATCGAACAAAGCGATGTCGATCGTCGCGCCTTCGCCGCTCGCGGCGCGCCGGACCAGCGCGGCAAGGATCGCATTGGCGGTGTACATTCCGGTGAACAGGTCGACCACCGCCACTCCGGCGCGCATCGGCCCGCCGCCCGGCTCGCCGTCGGGCAGCCCGGTCAGGCTCATCAGCCCGCCCATCGCCTGGATGATATAGTCGTAGCCGGCGCGGCCCGCATAAGGCCCATCCTGCCCGAAGCCGGTGATCGAGGCATAGATCAGCCGCGGATTGGCGGCGCGAAGCGTGTCGGCGTCGAGCCCGAATTTGCGCAAGCCCCCGACCTTGAAATTCTCGACCACGACGTCGGCGTCGGCCGCCATCCGGCGCACCAGATCGGCGCCCTCGGCAGTCGCAAAATCGATCGCCACCGAGCGCTTGCCGCGATTGGCGGCGAGAAAGTAAGCCGCAACCCTTTCGCCCGCATGGTCATGCCACGGCGGCCCCCAATGGCGGGTATCGTCGCCGCTCCCCGGCTGCTCGACCTTGATCACCTCGGCGCCGAGGTCGGCGAGCGTCTGCGTCGCCCACGGCCCGGCCAACACCCGGCTGAGGTCGAGCACGCGGATCCCGTCGAGCGGCTTCATGCCCGCCGCTGCCAGATTTTGGGCTTGGCATCGGCGAGGATCGCCTGCGCCGCATTATGCCCCGGCGCGCCGGTCACTCCGCCGCCGGGGTGCGATCCCGATCCGCACAGATACAGGCCGGGCAATGGCATTCGGTAATTGGCCGCGCCGATCATCGGCCGCGCGCTGAACAATTGGTCGAGCCCCATCTTGCCGTGGAAAATGTCGCCTCCGATCAGCCCGAAGCGGCGCTCGAGGTCGAGCGGCGAGTGGATCTGGCGCGCGATCACCGATTTGGCGAACCCCGGGGCATGCGCGTCGACCGTCGCGATGATCGTGTCGGCCGCCGCCTCGCGCGCATCGTCCCAGCTTCGTCCGTCAGGCAGGTTGAAGCGGAAATGCTGGCAGAACAGGCTCGCGACATGCTTGCCCTTGGGCGCCAGCCCGGGATCGAGCGTCGACGGGATCAGCATTTCGACCACCGGCTGCGACGACCAGCCGTTGAGCGCCGCGTCGGCATGCGCGCGGTGCATGTAATCCATCGACGGGGCGATGATGATCCCTGCGGTCAAATGGTCGCCGCGTCCCGGAAGCGACGGGAAACTGGGCAATTTGTCGAGCGCGACGTTCATCCGGAAGGTCGCGCTCTCGCATCCCCAATGCGCCATGTGCTGCTCGACCTGGAGCGGCACCGCACCCTTGGGAATAAGCCGGTCGAACAGCAATTTGGGATTGACCGTCGCCGCGATGCGCGCTGCTTTCCACGTCTTGCCGCCCGACACCACGCCGGCGGCGCGGCCTTTGTCGACGATCACTTCGCTGACCGGCGCGTTCAAGACGATATCGACCCCGACCTCGCGGCACGCCTTGGCCATCGCCTGGGTGATCGACCCCATCCCGCCAATCGCATGGCCCCACGCACCGGGCACCCCCGCCGCCTCGCCGAACAGATGGTGGAGCAAAACGTAGGCCGTGCCCGGCGAGTAGGGCGATGCGAAATTGCCGACGATCCCGTCGAACGCGAACAAAGATTTGGCCAGGTCGCCCTTGAAAAAACGATCGAGAATGTCGCCCGCGCTCTTGGTCGCGAATTCGTGGACAATGCGCACTTCGTCGGTGCTGAGGCCGATCAGGTCGCGGCCCAGGCTGGCGATCGTGCCAAGCCCGCGGATCCCCGCGCCAGCCTCGGGCGGGGCCTTTAAAATCCACTTCTTGATCAGCGGCACGACCACGCCGAGCTCGGCATTGTAGCGATCGTAGGCCGCGCCATCCGACGCTACATGCCGCGCCAGTTCGGCCCGGGTCAGCCCGCCGCGCCCCGATAGCAAATAGCTGCGCTTCGGACCGGGCAAGAAATTGTCGATCTTGCGCAGCACCACCTCAAGGCCGTGGCGCTCGAGCTCCATGTCCTTGATCACTTTGGGCTGGAGCAGCGACACGGTGTAGCTCGCCGCCGAATTGCGAAATCCGGGGTGGAATTCGTCGGTCACCGCTGCCCCGCCGACCTTGTCCGCCGCCTCGAGGATCGCGACCTTGAGGCCCTTTTTGGCAAGATAATGCGCGCAGGTCAGGCCGTTGTGGCCGGCGCCAATGATCAAAACGTCATGCATGGGTGTGTTGGCTATCCGTCATTGCGAGTGAAGCGAAGCAATCCAGCATCGCGACCGTGGATTGCCGCGTCGCTGCGCTCCTCGCAATGACCAATCCGGGGAAACATCAGCGCATCAACACCAATTCTTCGGCCATCGTCGGATGAAGCGCGATGGTGTTGTCGAAATCGGCCTTCTTGAGCCCCGCCTTGACTGCGATCGCCGCTGCCTGGAGGATTTCCGGCGCGTCGGGGCCGATCATGTGGATGCCGACCACGACAACGGTCTCGGCGTCGACCACCAATTTCTACAGCGAGCGCTCGTT
>JAJAYY010000076.1 GCA_026785965.1 Sphingomonas bacterium | reverse complement strand
CGGCTGAGCGACCTCGCCGAGCAAATGTCGGGGGAGGCGTTTGTCGGCCTCGGTGGCGACCAGATCGAGACGATGCGCGGCATGTTGGCGCGGATCCGGAACAATATAATTGCGCGGGAAGAACCGCGGCGGGTGACGGCATGAACAAAATAACCAGGATCGAATCCGAAACCGCGGTCGGAAGCGACGAGGTCGTGCGCGAAACCGTGGTGGAAGCGAAGCCCAGAAAGTCGCGCAAGCGGATGGTGGTGATGTTCGGAGTTCCAGCCCTGATCGCCGCGATCGGGCTGTTTTTCTGGCTCACCGGCGGCACCAGCGTCAGCACCGACAATGCCTATGTCAAACAGGACATTGTGGCGATCTCGACCCAGGTCAATGGGCCGGTCGCGGCGGTGTTCGTGCGCGAGAACCAGCACGTCAACGCTGGCGATGTGCTGTACCGGGTCGATCCGGCGCCGTCCGAGGTCGCCTTGCTCCTGGCCGAAGCGCAGCTTGCCGCGGCTGAGCTCCAGACCCGCCAGCTCGAGGTCCAAGCCGCGGGAACCGGCGGCGGCATTCGCGGCGCGGAAGCGAATATTGCGATCGCGCGCCGCGCGTTAGCGCGTCAGCAGGCGCTGCTCAAAGAAGGTTTTACCACTCGTACGCGCTATGACGACGCGCTCAACGAAGTGACCAAGGCGCAGACCCAACTGGCCGACGCGCAGGCGCGCGCCAACAACGCCTCGGCGGCGGTTGCGCCCGGCGGCAACCAGCCGGCAATTGCCGCGGCGCGTGCGGCGGTCGTCAAGGCGCGGCTCGATCTGCAGCATGGCATCGTTCGCGCCCCGACCAGCGGGATCATCGCCAAGGCCGACCGGCTGCTGATCGGGCAAAGCGCGATTACCGGGGTGACGATGGTCTCGATCGTGCGCGACCGGAACGCCTGGGTCGAAGCCAATTTCAAGGAAGGCGATCTCGCGCACATGGCGGTCGGCCAGCCGGCCGAGATCAAGTTCGACGCTTATCCAGGGCTCAAGCTCAAGGGGCACATCGCCTCGATCGGCGCTGGGACGGGGAGTGAATTCTCCGTCCTCCCGGCGCAGAACGCCAATGGAAATTGGGTCAAGGTGACCCAGCGCGTCCCGGTCAGGATCGTGTTCGACAGCATCCCCAACCGCGAGATGATCGCCGGGCTGTCGGCCAAGGTCGATGTCCGCATCGACGGCAAGAAGTAAGGCGCGCGGCATGATCGAGCATCAGCTCGACCCCACCCGGCGGCTGCTCGTGACCATCGCGGTGATGCTCGCGGTACTGATCCAGGTACTCGACACGACCATCGCCAACGTCGCGCTGCCGCACATGCAGGCGAGCCTCGGGGCGACCCAGGAAAGTGTCAACTGGGTGCTGACCAGTTACATCGTCGCAGCCGCGATCGCGATCCCGATTTCGGGATGGTTGGCGGACAAGGTCGGGCGCAAGCGGCTGATGGTATGGGCGGTGATCGGCTTCACCATCGCCTCCTTTCTGTGCGCTATTGCCCAGAATTTGACCGAGATGGTGGCGTTCCGGATCATCCAGGGCATCACCGGCGCGTTCCTTGTGCCCTTGGCCCAGGCGACGCTGTTCGACATCAACCCGCCGCAGCGCCATGCCCAGGCGATGGCGCTGTTCGGCGGCGGGATCATGATCGGGCCGATCCTCGGGCCGGTGCTCGGCGGCTGGCTGACCGACAGCTTCAATTGGCGCTGGGTGTTCCTGGTCAATCTGCCGATCGGCGCGATCGCGACCGTGATGTTGCTGCGCTACATGCCCAAAAGCTCGCTCAGCCAGCGCAAGTTCGACCTGTTCGGCTTCGTCCTGCTCGGGGTCGGGCTCGGCAGCCTGCAGCTGATGCTCGACCGCGGTCAGCAGCTCGACTGGTTTGAGTCGTCCGAGATCTGGATTGAAGCGGGGCTCAGCGTCGCCGCCTTCTGGATGTTCATCGTCCACACCGTCACGGCGCGAAACACCTTGTTCGAACGGAGCATGTTCGCTGACCGCAACTTCGCCACCGGGCTGTTCTTCATGGTCGTCACCGGGGTGCTGCTGCTTGCCGGGCTGGCGCTGCTTCCGCCGCTGCTGCAGCGGCTCTACGGTTATTCGGTGCTCCAGTCGGGGATCCTGACCAGTCCGCGCGGGGTCGGTACCTTGATCTCGATGCTGCTCGCCGGGCGGCTCGTCGGCATGGTCGATCTCAGGCTGCTGGTCGCGCTCGGGCTCGGGCTGATGGGCGTCTCGTTACAGATGATGACTCATTTTGCGATCGACATGGGGCCGGGGCCAATCATCTGGACCGGGGTGATCCAGGGGCTTGGACTGGGGCTGATGTTCGTCACGGTGCAGAGTCTCGCCTTCGCGACGCTTGCTCCGCAATTGCGGACCAATGCAGCGGGCCTGCTCAACCTGTCGCGCAACATTGGCGGGTCGATCGGGATCAGCCTCGTCGCGTCGCTGCTGGCGCGCAATATCCAGACCGCGCACGCCGACATGGCGTCAAGGATCAGCGATCAGATGCTTCCCGCGATCAGCACCTCGGTGGTCCAGCAGCTCGGCCTTCCGGCGCAGACCGCGGTCGCGCTGATCAATGCCGAGATCAACCGCCAAGCGGCGTTCATCGCCTACCTCGACGATTTCTACCTGATGATGTGGCTGACCTTCGCCGCGATCCCGCTGGTGCTGCTGCTGCGCCCGACCAAGCCGCCCAAACCCGGCGAACTGACCGTCGCGATCGCCGATTGAACGACCGACCAGTCCTCGCCGTTCGCGTCATTCCACGTTCGGCCAAGCCTGGCGTCGGCGGTTGGCGCGAGGACGCCGAAGGGCGCAAATGGCTCGAGGTGCGCGTCGCCGCGGCCCCGGCCGATGGGGCGGCCAATGACGAAACAATAAAATTGCTCGCTGCGGCGCTGGGCGTGACGCGGAGCGACTTACATCTCAAATCGGGAGCCGCAAGCCGCAATAAAATATTTCTAATATCTTTATCTTCCAGAGCTTTGATGGATCGGCTCAACGCCAACAGTTGAACAAGCTGATCCTAGATCAGCACTCTAAAATCCCTAACTCTCACCACTTCGGACCAGTTTGTTGTGTCCCCCAGGTAACCGTTCGTCAAAATTCTATGCTGCACCGCGAAAAAGTTGCTTTTCATTTACAATTTGAACGGTAATGGCGTCCCCTCTGACCATGAACAGATTTACTGGGGGAATTTTTATGACGAAGTATCTCATCTCGGGCGCCGCATTGCTGGCATTCGCCTCGACTGCCCAAGCGCAGACCGCGACTCCGTTCTCTGGACCGTATGTCGGGGTGCAGGTTGGCTACGCCGACCTTGAAGATGTGCATGACGACCTTGATTACTGGTACGATAATTACAAGAATTACCGCCAGGACGACGGTGGTCTGATCGGCGGCATCCGTGTCGGATATGACAAGCAAATCGGTCGCGGCGTTGTGGTCGGCCTGCTTGGCGAAGTCTCGCTGACCGATCTCAATACGGTCGCCCCGGCGAATCCTGACGACGACACCTACGAGATTGGCGCCAAGATCAGCCGCCTCGGTTCGGTCCGCGCCAAGCTCGGTTACACCTCGGGCAATCTTGCCATTTACGGGACTGCGGGTGTGGGCTTTGCCAACATCAAGCATCATATGATGGACATCGACGGTTCGGACGAGCGGTTCAATGAGAAGGGCAACCGCGACGGCCTGGTGTTCGGCGTCGGCGCCGCGCTCAATATGGGCGGCCGCTCATCGATCGGCTTCGACATCAGCCAGTATGACTTCGGTTCGCGCACTCATGAAGTGCTCGAGTCCGACGGCGGTTCGACCGACTATTTCTTCAAACAGGACGACCGCGTGCGGACGGCCATGATCAACTACTCGTTTGGCTTCTGATTTCTTCGCCAATCAAATAGAAAAGGGCGGTCCGGAAACACCGGACCGCCCTTTTTTGTTGGTGTGTGAACCGCTTAATTGCTTTGAGAATTGGAAGCTCGGGCGATCCGCAATTGGCGCTGGCCGATTAGGCGGCGGTGAACCCACCGTCGATCAAGTGGGTCGCGCCGGTGCAGTAGGAAGCGGCATCGCTGGCGAGGAAGGCGAGCAAATGCGCGACTTCTTCGTTGGTGCCATAGCGGCCCATGGCGATGGTGCCGAGAATCTGGCTGCGGAGCGCGTCGGGATCGTCGGGAGCGAGCTGTTCCTCGATCGATCGGATCATGCGATTGTCGATCGGCGCGGGGCCGACCGCGTTGACCCGAATGCCGCTCGCCCCAAGCTCGAGCGCGGCCGATTTGACGAGGCCGATCACGGCATGTTTGCTGGCGCTGTAGGCGGTCAGATTGGGGAAGCCGATCACTCCGGCGACTGACGACAACGCGACGATTGAGCCGCCGCCGCGTTGCTTCATGGGTTCGACGACATGCTTGATCGACAACCAGACGCCGGTGACATTGGTGTGAAGCACAGCGTTGAATTCTTCGACATTGAGCGTGTCGACCGGCTTGACCATGCCCTCGGTCCCGGCGTTGGCAATCAGGATGTCGACCCCGCCGAACCGGTCGACCGTGGTTGCGACAGCGGCAGCGAAGGCGGCTTCATCGGTCGCTTCGGCGATGGCGCCGGCAACGCGCTCGGATTCTCCCAGCCGGGCGGTCAATGCGTCGAGCTTTTCGGCCGAACGGGCGACGAGCAAGACCCTCGCCCCAAGCGCAAGGAACAAGGCGGCGGTCGCCTCGCCAATTCCGCCGGTTGAGCCGGTAATGATCGCGACCTTGCCGTCCAGCCGCTGTCGTTCGCTGCTCATCGCTTGCTCCTGGTGATCGGGATTCCCGTTCCCGGGGGATGCGACTGGGGGAGGCTGAACGTAGCATGTTATTTTTATCGCTGTCCCTTGGAAACGAACCGCTCGGTCGGGACACTCGCGACGAACGACGAAGTCCAGCAAGGAAAAAGGGCGGCCCCGCGGGACCGCCCTTCGTTGTTCGCGACTGATAAGAGCCTTAGCGCTTCGAGAATTGGAAGCTCTTGCGGGCTTTGGCCTTGCCATACTTCTTGCGCTCGACCGCGCGGCTGTCGCGGGTCAGGAAGCCGGCCCGCTTGACCGTCGTGCGCAGCACCGGCTCGAACCGGGTCAGAGCCTGGGCGATGCCATGAAGCACCGCACCGGCCTGGCCCGAAAGCCCGCCGCCCTTGACGGTGGCGATCACGTCATATTGGCCAGACCGGTCGGTGATCCCGAACGGCTGGTTGATGACGAGGCGCAGCGTCGGACGCGCGAAATAGGTGACCTGGTCGCGGCCGTTGACGACGATCTTGCCCGAACCCGGCTTGAGCCAGACGCGGGCGATGGCGTCCTTGCGGCGACCGGTGGCGTAAGCGCGGCCCTGCTTGTCGAGCTGCTGCTCGCGCAGCGGGGCTTCGGGCTGGAGGTTGACCGGGGCCTGGACCTCGGTCTCGGTTGCTTCGACGGCAGGCGCATCGCTCGTCGTCGAGGCAGGGGCCGGAGCGGCCGGAGCAGTGCCAGTCAGCGAACCGAGATCGGAAAGGGACTTTTTGTCGGCCATGTTATGCGCCCACCTTGTTCTTGCGGTTCATGCTGGCGACGTCCATCGGCTCGGGGCTCTGGCCTCCGTGCGGATGCTCGGTGCCGTTGTAGAGGTGAAGCGCGCGCATCTGATCGCGACCGAGCGGGCCGCGCGGGATCATGCGTTCGACCGCTTTCTCAAGTACGCGCTCGGGAAAACGACCTTCAAGCACCTTGCCGGCAGTGGTCTCTTTCAAGCCGCCGACATAACCGGTGTGCTTGTAATAGATCTTCTGGTCGAGCTTGCGGCCGGTGAACTTGACCTTGCCGGCGTTGATCACGACGACATGGTCGCCGCAGTCTACGTGCGGGGTGTAGCTCGGCTTATGCTTGCCGCGCAGGATGTTGGCGATGATCGACGC
The DNA here is from genome assembly GCA_026785965.1 of Sphingomonas bacterium. GTDB lineage: Bacteria > Pseudomonadota > Alphaproteobacteria > Sphingomonadales > Sphingomonadaceae > Sphingomicrobium. Next base: position 5,133 of record JAJAYY010000076.1, on the reverse strand, counting down.
GACGCGTCCAACCACCAGGCCGTCGGCATCGATCAGATGCCATTTCTTTTCCACGTCCGCCGGTTTGATCGACTTGGTGGTCTTCATCAGCGCCTTCATGGGCTGTGACCTCTTCGATAAAAATGCAGGAAGCGCCCCTCTGGAGGAGCGCCGCTGGGCGGGCTAATGCTGATCGAGCACGAGAAAGTCAAGCAAAAGCCGGCGATTGCTGACGGGTAATATGTTACCGGAGTTCGTTTTCGACCCATTCGGCATAGCCATTGTCGAGCCGCTCGATCGGCCACACGACGATCGCCGGGACCTCATAGCTGTGCAGTTCGGCGAGGCGTTGAACCAGCGCGTCGGCGCGGGCGAGGGTGGTCTTGAGCAATGCGGGGGCTTCGTCCGACTGGGCGACCGCGCCGTCCCACAAAAAGATTGAGGTGCACGGGCCAAGCACGTTGATGCACGCCGCGAGCCGCTCCTCGACGACGGTTCGGCCGATGCGCATCGCTTCAGCGACATCGGGGAACACCGCATAAACGGTGACGACGCTCATGCGTCGTGCTGACGGCCCAGCACATGCTCTCCCCAGGCAAAAGCCGCAACGAGCAGGGCGCCGACGGCCTGGTGCGCGACGGCCAGACCGATTGACATGCCGCTCATCACGGTTGCGATGCCAAGCAGGATTTGCGTTCCGAGGGCAGCGTGAATGGCGATGGAGGCGCGGCGATCGAGCGGCTTGACGCGGCGCGCAACGACAATCAGCGCGGCGACCGCGACCCACGCCCACCAGCGGTGGAGGAAGTGGATCAGAAACGGATCATGAGTCAGCGCGAACCAGGCACCACGCGAACCATCGATGCCGTCGGGGACGAGCCGCCCCTGCATCAGCGGCCAATCGCTCGCGACATAGCCGGCGTTGAGTCCGGCGACCCACGCCCCGAGCAAAAGCTGGATCAGCAGGATCAGCGCGGCGCCAAGGACCAGCGGAGTGAGCCGGGCGGTCTGTGCCTCGCCGGTCCGCGCCAATAGGCGCAGGTCGAGCGCGGTCCAGATCAGCCCGGCCAGAGCGAACAGCGCGGTGAGCAGGTGCGCTGAAAGCCGGAAATGGCTGACGTCGGTGCGCAACACGAGACCCGATTGGACCATATACCAACCCAGCGCGCCCTGGCCCGCGATCAGCGCCAGCAGGGCCGTCAGCCGCCAGCCATAACCCTCCGGAATCGCGCGTTTCCAGGCAAACCAGGCCAATGGAAGCGCGAACGCGAGCCCGATTACGCGCCCCAGCACACGGTGCGCCCATTCCCAGAAATATATCTGCTGGAAGGCCGCCAGATCCATCCCCGCGGGGCCGTTGATGCGCTGATATTCGGGGGTCGCTTGATAGAGCGCGAAAGCGTGCTGCCAGTCGGCGTTGGTCAGCGGCGGGATCGCGCCCGCGACCAGCTCCCATTCGGTGATGCTCAATCCGCTTTCGGTGAGGCGGGTGATTCCGCCGACTACGACCATCAACAACACCATGCTCGCAATCAGCAGCAGCCAGCGCGCGATGGCGAGCGGGCGAGGGGCGTTATCGAGTGCTGGGGCAAGCGGGGTGTCGAGCGCAGTGTCCATGGCGGCGCCTATGGCGGCTTTGCTGCTGCTTGCCAATAATTTTGCCTTGCCGCCCCAATGTGATGTTGTAACTTGCACGAAGAGACGATATATCCTCGGTCAATGTCGCACGCTCTATTTCATTCTTCGCGCCTCGATCGCTTCGCCATTGGTTTGAGCGGGCTGTGCCTGGTGCATTGCCTCGGCACGACGGTGTTGCTGGCGCTGGTCGCGAGTGCCGGTGGCTTCCTTGGCGCCGACTGGATCCATGAAGTCGGACTGAGCCTGGCGATGCTGATGGGCGCGATCGCGCTCGGCCGCGGCATCCTTGACCATGGCTATACCATGCCGAGCGCGGTTGGCGGGCTTGGCCTGGGCGTGATGGCTGGCGCGCTGACGCTGCCGCATGACGGGACCGAGGCGCTGTACACGGTGGTCGGAGTGGCGATCCTCGCCCTCGGCCATCGGCTCAACGCGATCGCCGCCGACTAAATGCCCATCGCTTCCTCGCCCTCGACCACCGGGGCCTTGTGGATGTAGCGCGGCGTTTCGGGGGGTAGCACGAGCCACAGCACGAGCAGGCTCGACAGCGCGAGGCCGATTTCCCAGCGCATGAAAACCAGCGCGACCGCGATGAAGTTGCCAAAGAACATCCGTCGATAATGACGGTCAAGCCGGGCGATATAGTCAGGTTCGAGCCGCGCATCGACTTGGCCCCTGAGCCGACCAACGGTCCATTTGATCAGCCAGGTCAGCGACAATAAGGCCAGCGACACAACCCAGTAATGCGCCGCGGCGGGATGGGCAGCGGGGTCGGGGACATGCTCGGCGAACACCCGGGCGGGGAAAGCGATGAAGCCGATCATGGTCAGGAACAGGACCGTCGCGAGCAAGAACCAATGCCCGGTGGTGCGGTAGATCGCACCCGAAAAATGATGGTGGACCCAGTATAGCCCGATCACCAATGAGGCGAGCAGATAGCCGAGATATGTCGGCCAGATGGCGAGCAGGTCGTGCCCCAGCCGGGCGCCATCGCGCGACCCCGACGGAAGCATGATCTGAAACACCGGCAAGGTGAAGGAGATCGCGAACACCCCGTCGGCAAACGCCTCCATCCGCGCGGTGCCGCGAATCGCGCCTTCGCCTTCCAATTCGTCGCGTCGCGCCGGTGCGTCGGGATTATGACGGTGGTGAACCATTTGCGTTGAACGCCGTCCGCCGCCGCTTGTTCAATGCGGGCCGCACGCCTATTCCGTCGGCATGGGCAACCACGATCATCATCTTCACGAAGGCGAGTCGCTGCGCGACGCCGCGGCCCGGCGGATGCGTGAGAGCGGCGAGCAATGGACCGACATGCGCGCTGCGGTGTTCGAGGCGCTGGCTGGATTCGACAAGCCGGCGAGCGCTTATGAAATTGCCGAGGCGGTGTCGGCGGCGCGCGGCAAGCGCGTCGCGGCCAACAGCGTCTATCGCATCCTCGACCTGTTTGTCGGCAGCAACCTTGCGCGGCGGGTCGAAAGCGCCAACGCCTACGTCGCCAACGCCCACCCCGGCTGCCTCCACGACTGCATTTTCCTGATTTGCGACACGTGCGGACAGGCGACCCATTTAGACGACGACAAATTGTCGGGTGGGGTGCGCGATGCGGCGACCAATGCGGGGTTTGAGCAGGTCCGGCCAGTGATCGAAGTTCGCGGCACCTGCGGCGATTGTCGCTAGGCTGATGCGCCCGCTGTTCGCGCCCTCGCCCTCAATCTAGCCAAATTTTCGTGGGTGGCATCGAATATGCGGCGGCGCTGCTTGGCGTGATCAACGTCGTGTTGGTGGTGCGCCGGTCGATGTGGAATTACCCGTTCGGGATCGCGATGGTGATCCTCTATTTCTTCGTGTTCGTGAATGCCAAGCTCTATTCCGATGGGCTGCTGCAGATCTTTTTCCTGGTCGTGCAAGTGTATGGCTGGTGGGCGTGGAGTCGCGCCGAACGGGTCGATCGCGGCGTTGCGGTCGGCTGGATGTCGAATCGCTCGCGCCTGGCGTAGTTAGCAGGGACGATCGCGGCGAGCGTGGTGTGGGGCTTGGGGATGGCGCGCCTGACCGATGCCGCGTCGCCAATGATCGACGCCAGCGTCGCCGGGTTCAGCGTCGCGGCGCAAATCCTGCAGTCGCTACGGCGGGTTGAAAGCTGGCTGTTGTGGATACTGGTCGATGTGGCCGCGATCGGGTTGTTCGTTTCGCGCGGGCTGGACGTGACCGCGGGGCTTTACGCGGTGTTCCTGGTGATTTCGGGGTTCGGACTATTTGAGTGGTGGCGGAAGGCGAACGCATGAGACGCGGCTTCATCCTCGGCAAATTCCTGCCGCCCCACGCGGGCCATGTCGCGCTGATCGAGGCGGCGATGGCGCTGGTCGATGAACTGACGATCCTCGTCGCGTGGCTTCCTGGCGATAGCATTTCGGGCCCGTTGCGGATCGAGTGGATGCGCGACATGTTTTCCAAGTGCCGGGTGGTCGGTCACGGCGCGCCGGCCCCGCAGGACCCTGGCGAGAGCAAGGAATATTGGCCGATCTGGCGCTCGATCGTGAGCAAGGTCCACCCCGATCCGATCGACTATCTGTTCGCCGGTGAGGCCTATGGCGCCGAACTGGCGCGGCAGGTCGGGGGGCTGTATGTGCCGCTCGGCGCGCGCGTGCTGGGGGCCGACCAGAACGGGCTCGGCGGGCTTTCGGGCAGTGCGGTGCGCGACAATCCGTGGGGGCATTGGCAATTTCTGCCGGCGCCGGTGCGCGATCATTATGCACACACCATCTGCCTGCATGGAGTCGAGAGCGTCGGCAAATCGACCCTGGCCGAGCGTCTGGCAGTTCATTACGGTACCGTATTGGTCCCCGAATATGGCCGCGCCCATTGCGAAACCTATGGCACCGAGTGCCGCGAACAGGATCTGCTGTTGATCGGTCGCGCGCAGCAAGCGATGATCGAGGCGGCGCGGCCATGGTGCAACCGCCGCCTGATCGCCGACACCGACGCGCTGATGACCGCAGCCTGGTCGCAAATGATGATCGGCCATACCGGCGACGAATTACTATGCGAGCGCAAAGCCGACCTGTATCTGATGCTGGCGACCGACGCGCCGTTCATCGACGACGGAACGCGAGTCTATCGCGAGCCCGAGCAACGCGTCCAGTTCGACCGCGTGGCGCGCGCCGTTCTGGCTACGACGCGCGTGCGCTGGGTCGAGATCAAGGGCAGTTGGGACGGACGGTTCGAAACGGCAGTGGCGGCAATCGACTCGCTGGCGAGCGATTGAGGTTCGACAGGCTCAAATTAGGCGCTTAAGGAATGGGCCCATGTCTGATCGCCCGCTTACGCCGCTCCTCGACCGGGTCAATTCGCCCGCCGATATCCGCACCTTCCGGAAGGACGAACTGCCGCAACTGGCCGATGAGCTTCGCGCCGAGATGATCTCGGCGGTGTCGACCTCGGGCGGGCACCTTGGGTCGGGGCTTGGCGTGGTCGAGCTGACGGTTGCGATCCATCATGTGTTCAACACCCCCGAGG
>JAJAYY010000075.1 GCA_026785965.1 Sphingomonas bacterium | reverse complement strand
GGGCGACCGCGCGCTGGCCGGCGTCGCGTTCTTGTCCCGCCGCGTAATAAATCGCGCTGGTCAGGCATTCGCGCGCCGGCACGCGCGCCGCGCCCTTCGCATTGCCAAGCGAAAAGGCCGGTGCGGCCGACGATGGCATAGTCGCGAACGGGATTTTGGCATTGAGCGCGATCGCATCTTCGGGCGCGACATCGCGCAGATCGGTCGCGCTGGGCGAGATCGGAAGCGGCGCCGCGGCGACCGGTGGCGAGCGGTCGCGCGCCAATTCCCCGAACGTCGGGGTCGCCCCGCTCACGCCCGCTATCGCGATCGCCGCCGCGCAGCCGAGCACCGCCAGCAGCGCGGTTTCACGCGGATGCGAACGCCAGGGCCACGAGGGCGAGAAGGGTGAAGCGATGGTCATGGGGAGGTCAGCGATATAGGCCAACCATACAGGCGCTTCAATGAACCTTCGACGAACCGAGCCCGTCAGCCCTTGAATCGCCCCGTTTCCATCCATTTGAGGAGCGGCTTGAGCGGGATGATCCAGGCAAGCCCGGCGACGAGGTAGAATAAGGTCTGGAGCAGCACCGGCCAGCGCCCGACGCTCCCCGCGAGCGAGGCGACGAGCACTGCCCATATCGCGATCAGGAGCAGGATCGCGAAAATCCCGACCGGTTTGCGCCAGCTCGGCTCATGCATCGAACATCTCCAATCCACGGGGTGAAGCGAAGCCGTCGAGCGGAATGTCCCACGGGTCGGGGGCGAGCAACTCATCGATCCGCTGAAAATCCCACCCGATCCCGATCAGCCGCGCCCCGGCAGCGCGCAATCCCGGCAGCACACGGTCATAATGGCCCTTGCCCATGCCGATGCGGTTGCCGGCGCGGTCGATCGCCACCAGCGGCATCAGGATCAGGTCGGGCGATACGATCGCGGCGTCGGCGGCGGGCTGAAGGATGCCCCACGGACCCGGATCGAGCGGGGTGCCAGTGCGAAACGTCATCCGTGCATCGCGATCGACAAAATAAGGGAACGCCACAGTGAGATCGGCGCGTTTGGCGCGCGCCATTGCTCCGAGCGGGATGATTTCGTCGGTCATCGGATGATAAGCGGCGACGATCTGTGCGGTCGCGAACAGCGGCGCGAGCGCTTCGTCCAGCGCTTGTTCAAGCGCGGCACGCGTGTCGCGGTCAAGCGAGGCGGCATAAGCGCGGCGCCGCTCGCGCAGGGCAGCGCGCAGCTCGGCCTTGTCGGGGGAAGGGAAAATCATGTGACGGGACCACCTTGGCCGTTTGCCATGAAATCCTCTGACGCCACAAACGTCAGGTGGGAACCATGTGCACCGGACCAGGGTCCGGACAGGGACAGTCCCCTAGGATATTTAATCGCCTCAGGGATGTTCGTAAGCTCGTACGAGGCAGTACCCGTCATACCCTATCTAGGCGTGAAGGTCGGCTGTCTCAAGGGCGTCGGCAATCGATTCGAGCCGTTCGGCCAGTCGATCGCTGCGCTCGACCCGCGCCGGATCGGGTCCCGACGGCAAATCGACCTCGCGCCCATCGATGATCTGGTCGGCGAGGAGCAGCGACGCGAACAGCAATTGGCGCGATTCCGACAGCGTGCCGAGACCCGCAATCGCTTCCTTGCTTTTGGCGTCGACCAGCGCCGCGGCCGCCTGCAGATTGGCTTCTTCGCCGGCGCGGCAGGCAACACGGTAGCTGCGCCCGGCAATCACCAGATCGACTTCGGCCATCAGCGCCTCCCGCCGGCGGTGCGGATCATTTCGTCAAGCTCGGCGACGACATTGGCGACCTTGCCGCGCAGCGTGTCATCGCGGCCGCGCTGCATTGCGCCGCGCTCGATCGAACGCTCGATCCTGAGCAAGGCGCGCTCGGCGCGATCAAGGGCTTGATCGAGGGACGATGGATCCATGAACAGCGGACTACGCATGTTGAAAGCGCTTGCCAAGCGGCCACCACGTCGCCCGCCAAGGTTGACGCTGCACGGTCAAGCGACAATAGGCACCAAACCATCGGCCAGCCGAGTCCAGCGCAGCGCCGACCATGGGAGATTTCATGCCGACTCAACGCCGACTCGCCAACGCCATCCGCGCTCTGGCGATGGACGCTGTGGAGGCCGCCAGTTCGGGCCATCCGGGAATGCCGATGGGGATGGCCGACGCCGCCACCGCTTTGTTCACGCGGCACCTCAAATATGACCCCGCCGATCCGAAATGGCCCGACCGCGACCGCTTCGTGCTGTCGGCCGGGCACGGGTCGATGCTGATCTATGCGCTGCTTCACCTCACCGGCTATGCCAAGCCGACGATCGACGACATCAAGAATTTCCGCCAGTTGAATAGTCCCTGCGCGGGCCACCCCGAAAGCTTCATGCTCGACGGGATCGAGACCACCACCGGGCCGCTCGGGCAGGGCTTCGCTGCCGCGGTCGGCATGGCGATTGCCGAGCGGCATCTCAACGCGCTGTACGGCGATGATCTGGTCGATCACCGCACCTTCGTCATCGCTGGCGACGGTGACCTGATGGAGGGTCTCAACCATGAGGCGACCGGGCTCGCCGGCCACTTGAAGCTCGGCCGGCTTGTGGTGCTGTGGGACGACAACCGCATCACTATCGACGGATCGACCGAGCTCAGCCGCAACGAGGATGTCATGGCGCGCCATTCCGCGATGGGCTGGCACACGGTCGAATGCGACGGGAT
>JAJAYY010000074.1 GCA_026785965.1 Sphingomonas bacterium | reverse complement strand
GCTCCCAGCCGGCAAAGAAGTTGGACGAATACATCGAAGCGAAGCCCTGAGCCTGCATTTCCTTGATGTCGGCCCCGGCGGCGAACGCTTTCTCGGAGCCAGTCAAAACGAGGCAACGCTGGCTGTCGTCGGCGTCGTAAGCGGCGAAGGCAGCGATCAATTCGGCGAGCACCATCGAGTTGAGCGCGTTCAATGCCTGGGGGCGGTTGAGCGTGACGAGCGTCACCGCGCCTCTGGCTTCGACGAGGATCGTTTCAAAGCTCATGCGGGCGTCTCCAGCGGGTAAGCGGGGAAGGGCGTCCACGCCTCTTCCTCGGGCAAGGGCAAGAAAAATCGATCGACGTCGGCCTCGCTGATCGCTTCGGGCGTGGCCGGCGACCAAGCCGGAGCATTGTCCTTGTCGATCAGCAGCGCGCGAACGCCTTCGCGGAAGTCGGGATGGTGGATCATCCGCACCATGATGCCATATTCCATCCGCATCTCGTCGACGAAATGGAGCTGGTAGGGGCTCTCCACGAGCAGCTTGAGGCTGACCTTGCACGCGGTCGGCGATTTCTTGCGGATCGTCCGCGCCTCGACCCGGCACCATTCGTCACCCGCCGCGGCCTCGGTATCGAGTGCGGCAAGAATGTCCTCCAATTGGTTCGAGGCGAAGCAGCGGTCGATCAACGCCAACCGTCCCATGATCGGCGCATGCGGTACATCGGTCTCGGACAGCTCGTCCAGAATCGCCGCGACGCGGAACGGCTGGGCCATGATCCGCTCCTTGGCCTCGTCGAGCCGCTCGGAGGGGAGGTAATGCGTCGCGAGCCGCAGCCCAAGGCATTCGGCGCCGGTCAGCCGCGCCCCGGTAAGGGCGAGGAATTGCGCCAGTCGCCCGCGCAGCCGCGACAGATAGCGCCCCCCGCCGACGTCGGGGAAAATCCCGATCGCCGTCTCGGGCATGGCGAACAGGGTGCGCTCGGTCGCGACCCGATAACGGCACGGGCAGGCAATCCCGACCCCGCCGCCCATCGTCACGCCGTCCATGAACGCGACGCCGGGCTTGGGGTAGGTATATTCGAGATGGTTCAAGCGATATTCGTCGAAGAAGAAGGCACGCGCGGCGGCGTCATGGCCTTCGACATTCTGGCTGATGTCGACCACATCGCCGCCGGCGCAAAAACCGCGACCTTCGGCATGGTCGATGAGGATGATGCGCACGTCGGGGTCGTCGCGCCATTCGTTGAGCGCCGCGGCCATGCCGTTGACCATCGCCCGGTTGAGGCTGTGCAGCGCTTTGGGGCGATTGAGGCGGAGGCGGCCGGCGAGGCCCTCCTTGTAGGTCAGGACGTCGCTGGTGATGTCGGGCTGGGCATTCATGGTTCAGGGCGCCGTGGCGTAGCGGCCGGGGGCGGGTTCGATGCCGTCGGTGATGGTGCGAGCATCATGTCGTTTGCCGCTGCCGTGGGTGTCGAGCCAGGCGGTCCAGTGGGGCCACCAGCTGCCTTCGTGGCGCGTGGCGGCGGCGAGCCAGTCGGCGGCGGCTTCGGGCTGGTCGGGGTTGGTCCAATAGCCATGCTTGCCCGCGGCGGGCGGGTTGATCACCCCGGCGTTATGACCCGACCCGCCGAGGATGAAGTCGGCGCCCATGCCGCGCGCCCCGCGATAGACCGCTTCCCACGCCGAGACATGGTCGTCCTTCAAGGCAATGACGAGCATCGGCGCAGCGATTGCGGCAAGATCGACCGCGATTCCGCCGACTTCGAACCCGGCGGGATCGGCGAGGCGATTGTTGAGCAGCAGGTCGCGATTGTAGCTTTTGAGGAAAGCGGCGGGGATGCGCGCGCCATCCTCGAACCAGTACAATAAGTCGGAGGCGGGCGCCGGCTTGTCGAGCAGATAATGGTTGACCACGCTCGACCAGATCAGGTCGTTGGCGCGCATCGCCGCGAACAAGCGCTGCAGCTCCAGACTGTCGATATAGCCCTGGCCCTCAAGATGGTCCTCAAGCGCCGCGAGATGGCCTTCGTGGACGAACGCCGACCAGTCGCGCATGTCGGCGAAATCGACCAGACTGCCGATCAAGGTCGCCGAATTGACCTCATCGCCGCGCTTGCTCGCGCCGAGCCACGCCAGCGCGATCGCGACCAACGTCCCGCCAAGGCAGAAAGCGAACAGGTCGGGCGCCGCACCGGTGCGGGCGCGGACTTGCTCGATCGCCGCGACCACGCCTTCGAGGACGTAATGCTCGACTGCCTTGGCCTTGTGCTGTTCGGTCGCATTGACCCAGCTCACCACGAACACCGTGCGGCTCTCGTCGACCAGCCATTTGACCAGGCTTTGGCGCGGCACGAGGTCGATCATATAGTAACGGTTGACCAAAGGCGGGACGTAAAGCAGCGGCTCGGCCGCGACCGTCGCGGTGGCCGGGGTATATTGGATCAATTGGAACAGATCGTTCTGATACACCACTTCGCCCGGCGTGGCGGCGATCGTCTTGCCTTTCTCGAACGCGCTCGGGTCGCTGCGGCGCTGGACGATGCCCTTGCCGCTCGACAGATCTTCAAGAAAATGGGCGAACCCCTGGACGAGGTTGGCGCCGTTGGTTTCCTTGGTCCGCTTGACCACGTCGGGATTGGTCAGCGCGTAATTGGCGGGCGACACAGCGTTCAAATATTGGTCGAGCAGGAAGCGCACCATCGCGCGGCCGCTCTCGCTGCCATCGCCAATCGCAACCATGTCGCGCAATTGCTCGGAGGCGAGCAGATAAGCGTCGCGAAGCCCGCGATAATAAGCGTCATCCTGCCATTCGGGCGAGGCAAAGCGGCGGTCGCGCGGCTTTTCCCCGGTCTTGCCGGCAAGTGCCCCGGCCCAGAAGCTGCCCCATTGCTGAACCGCCGCGACCTGGACCTGCATCAAATCGGACGGGCGCATCGCCAGCCCCATCGCAAAATCGCTGGTCGCCTCGACGATCGCGAACGGGTCGAACGGCATCGTCGTCCGCACTTCGCCGCGCATCATCTTGGCGGCGGCCTCATGGAACCGGCGGGTCATGTCGGTGATCATTTCCCCCACTCCCCGCAGGGAAGAGGGTCGGGGTGAGGGGGCGCAACGGTTGCGATCAAGGCGAGGAGGTCGAGCCCCCTCAGCTCAATCCTCTCCCCGCCGGGGAGAGGAAGCACGTTGGCGAAATGATGCAAAGTTGTCATCACTGCCGCGTCAACTCCCGCCCGACGATCATTCGCATCACCTGGTTAGTGCCCTCGAGAATCGAATGGACGCGCAGGTCGCGCCAGAAGCGCTCGATCGGATAATCCTGCAAATAGCCGTAGCCGCCGTGAAGCTGGAGCGCGCGGTCGACCACCGAACTTCCAGTGTCGGTGGCGAGCCTTTTGGCCATCGCCGCGAACTTGGTCTTGTCGGGGGTGTTGGCGGTGACCTTGGCCGCGGCGACGTAAAGCAAATAGCGCGCCGCCTGGAGCTCGGTTTCCATATCCGCCAGCGTGAATTGGGTGTTCTGGAAGTCGGCGATCGCTTTGCCGAACTGTTTGCGTTCTCTGGTGTACTTGACCGCTTCGTCGAGGCAGCGCTGCGCCCCGCCAAGGCTGCACGCGCCGATGTTGAGCCGGCCGCCGTCGAGCCCCATCATCGCGATACGGAAGCCTTCGCCTTCACCGCCGACACGGTTGGCGACCGGAACGCGGACTTCGTCGAAATTGACCTGGCGCGTAGGCTGCGAATGCCAGCCGAGCTTCTTCTCATTGGCGCCGAAGCTGACGCCCTTCATGTCTTTCTCGATGACCAACGCGCTGATCCCCTTGGGACCATCCTCGCCAGTGCGGACCATCGTCACGTAAATCTCATTCTCGCCCGCGCCCGAAATGAACGCCTTCGAGCCCGAGACGACGTAGTGGTCGCCGTCGAGAACCGCCTTGGTCTTAAGCGCAGCGGCGTCGGAGCCCGACGAGGGCTCGGTCAGGCAGTAAGAGGCGATCTGGTCCATCGGGATCAGCGCGGGGAGATACTTCGCCTTGACCTCGTCGCCGCCGAAGCGATCGATCATCCAGCTCGCCATATTGTGGATCGAAATGAACGCGCTGGTCGAGGGGCAGCCGTAGGCCATCGCTTCCATGATCAGCGCGGCTTCCAAGCGCCCGAGCCCGATCCCGCCGCTTTCCTCGCTGACGTAGATTGAGCCGAAACCGAGCTCGGCCGCGGCGCGGATCGTGTCGCGCGGAAAAATATGCTTCTCGTCCCATTCGGCGGCGAACGGGGTGATCGCATCGGCGGTGAATTTTTGCGCCATCTCCTGGATCTGGCGCTGGTCGTCGGTCAGGTCGAACTGGGTCATGGCCGAGCCATTAGCGGCGGGCAAGCGGTCAAGCCAGCCCTTCCGCCTTCATCACCGCCTGAACCGACGGGCGCTGCTCCATGCGTTGGCGAAAGGCGGTCAGATTGCGCCATTTCGACAGGTCGATACCGAAATTACCGGTCCAGCCGAGCATCGCGAACAAATAAGGGTCGGCGACGCTCATCGACGAGCCGGAAAGATAATCTTGCCCGTCGAGCTTGCCTTCGAGAAAGTCGAACTTCTTGCCAACCATGTCGCGCGCGGTCTGCTTCACCTCTTCGCTCGACGCCGGATTGAACAACGGCCCGAAGCTCTTGTGGACATCGCTGCCGAGGTAGCTCAGCCATTCGATCACCCGATATCGCTCGATCCCGCTGCCGGGAAGCAAGCTTTCATTGCCTGCCTTGTCGCCGATATATTGCAGCACCGCGCCATTTTCGGTGAGCACTTCGCCGCCGATGTCGAGCGCCGGGACCGAGCCCTTGGGATTGATCGCGAAAAAGTCTTTGCCGCCAGCGGTCTGCTTGGCGCGCAGATCGACCGCTTCCGAGCTATGTTCGAGCCCGGCCTCATGAAGCACGATATGCGCGGCCTGCGAGCAAGCACCGGACGAATAATAAAGCTTCATTCTTCTTTCCCCCTCGGGTTCGTGCCTAGCAGCGTTGATAGCTGTAATTGCCGTCGCCGTCGGCCCGTTTCAAGTTGTTGCCGGTGCGGGTGAAGGTCATCACCTTGGTCCACGTCTGGCCTTCGCCGGTGAAGTCGAACTGGCCCGAGAAGCTGGTTGCGATCGACGGCCGCTGCGCCTTCAGGGTGGCGGTCGATTCGTAGAAGCGGATGCTTGTATCGCCGATCGTCATCAGTCCCTTGGTGTCGCCGCGGGTCGAGGTGCAGTCGGCCGCGACCATGCCCCAGCGGTCGCGATATTGGGCCGGGATGAACGCCAGGTTGGGATCTTCTGACCCGGCATCGTCGGCCTCGTTGAGGCCGCTTGCGCTGTTGCTGGGGGCCGGGGTGCCGGCTTCCTCGCTCGGCGGCAGGGACTCGATTTCGGGATTGGCCGCGTTGGCGGCGTTGACCTCATTATCGATCGCGATGTTGGCCTCGTCGGCGGGCTGCTGGCAGGCGGCAAGCGCCAGTGCGAGCAGGGCGGGCATCGTGAAATTACGCTGTTTCATCCCCGACCAACGCCTCGGTCTCGATTTCGATGCGCCAAGCCGCCCTTCGTGCTCCTTGTCGTCATTGCGAGCGCAATGACGGATTTCAGCCTCGTGCCGACTGGATTGCTTAGCTTAGGTCGCAATTAACAAACAATGTAATAAACCCCACCTGGGAATGTGTAAAGCTTGGGTATTTTTTCCGGTCGCGG
>JAJAYY010000073.1 GCA_026785965.1 Sphingomonas bacterium | reverse complement strand
GCGATGATCACTTCCTGGGCCTTGCGCTTCATCGACCGGTCCGATGACAGGAAGCTGGTTTTGGCGAGTTGCTGGGTCAGGGTCGAACCGCCCTGGCGAACGCCGCCAGCCGAAATGTTGGCGACCATCGCCCGTCCGATCGCGCGCGGATCGATCCCCCAATGCGAGCGGAAGCGGCGATCCTCGATGGCGATGAACGCCGCCGGGGTGAGTGGATCGAGCCGCGCGATGACGACTGGCGCTTCCTTCATCGCGCCGCGCCGCGCGATTGGCCGTCCTTCCTCGCTGACGAGCAGCATCGCCGGATTCTCGAGCGGTTCGAGCGCGCGCCCGAGCGGGGCCGTGATCACGAGCCACGCCAGCGTGACCAAAAGCAGTGCAAACACCATGTAGAGCGCAAGCCGCAGGCGGCTGCGGCGCCGCGCCGGCGCTGGAGCAACCGCTTCGCCAGGAGGCAGCGGCGGCGGCGAGAACGGATCTTCGATCTGTTCGACGTTGCGGCCCTTATGCTGCCAGATGCCCAGTTCTTCGGTCACTCGGCCCCTCTTCGACCAGGCGCGCCACGCGCCACTGCCTTAGTCCAGTAAAACAGTGGTGAACCAATATCCAGTGGTTGATGAACCCCCGCTTTCGCTTAAGGTCGCAACGATGTCGCCCGCGCGTCGCCACCGCTTGCTCTGCGTGATCGCCTCCGGTCTGGCCGTGGCTGCAGCGGGTTGCCGCCGCGACCAGCCGCAGCAGCTGAACGTCGCCGTGATTGGCGAGCCTCCGCTGAGCATCGGCGATCCCATTATCCCTCCGACCAGCGCGGCCCAGGCGACGCTTCGCCTCAACCTTGCCCAAGGCCTGGTGCGGCTCGACGCGGCGGGCCAGGTTGAACCCGGCTTGGCCGAACGGTGGAATGTCAGCGACGACGGACTGAGCTATATTTTCCGGCTGGTGACCGGCGAATGGCCCGACGGGCGCAAAATCATGGCGCGCGACATGGCGCGAATCCTCAATCGGCAATTGCGCGCCAATCGCGACAATCCGACCCGCGATGCGCTCGGCGTGGTCGAGGAAGTTGTCGCAATGACCGATCGAGTGATCGAAATTCGCCTCCGCGTGCCGCGCTCGAACCTGCTGCAATTGCTCGCCCAGCCGGAATATGCCCTGATCAGCGAAGGCAGTGGCAGCGGCCCGTTCATGCTCCGCACGCCCAAGAATAACGAAGTCGAATCAACCGACAAGAATGCCCCCGTGCGCCTGACGCGGCGGCTTCGCGGTATCGATGGCGAAGCGGGCGAGCGCGAGGATGTGCGCGTGGCGGCGATGTCGGCCGCGTCCGCGATTGCCGCGTTCCGCAGCGATCGGCTTGATCTGGTGCTCGGCGGGACGATCGCCGACCTGCCGCTGGCGACGCGCGCCAAACTTGGCCGTGGGGCGCTGCGCTTCGATCCGGCAAGCGGATTGTTCGGGCTGGTTCCAGCGCGTGCCGATGGCCCCTTGGCCGAGCCTGAGGTGCGCCGCCTCCTGAGCCGTGCGATTGATCGAACTGCGCTGATCGCGGCCTTGGGGGTGCCTTGTCTCGGGCCGCGCGCAACCTTGCTCCAGGCAGGCCTTGAAGGATTGAGCGAGCCGGTCCAGCCGGCGTGGCTCGCGCAGCCGATCGCCGATCGGCGTGCGGGCCTCGCGAGCGAAGCGCAGCGCTTGTTCGGAACTGCCGAACGGCCGCGCTTGACCGTCGCGCTCCCCGCAGGGCCAGGCGGCGATTTGATCTTCACACGGCTGTTCGCCGATTGGGGCGCGATCGGAATCGGGGTTGAACGTGCCGAGGAAGGAAAGCGCGCTGACCTTCGCCTGATCGACGCGGTGGCGCCGTCCAACTCGCCGGCCTGGTTCCTGCGCCGCTTTCGGTGCGGCCAGGTCGCGGTGTGCATCGCGGATGCCGACGTCATGCTGCAATCGGCACGCGATGCGCCGGTCGCCGCGCAACGCGCCGGATTATTTGGCGAGGTCGCGACGCTGATGGACGAAGCCGCGCTATTCATCCCTCTGGCGGCGCCGATCCGCTGGTCGCTGGTTGGCGACCGCGCGCCCGCCTTCCAGGAAAATCGCTTCGCTCAACACCCGTTAGCCGGGATCATGCAACGCGCCACCGCCCGAGGATATACGCCATGACCGCTCCGCCTCCGCCGCCCTTCACAACGCCCTTGCTGGACCCCAGACCTATCGCGGTGCGCGCGCGGATTGAAGCGATGGAACGGATTTTGGAGCGTCTGTTCGTCATCCCCGGCACCAAGCGCGAAGTCGGGCTCGACGTGTTGCTCGACCTGATCCCCGGGGTCGGCACGCTCTCGGCAGCGGCGATGGGCAGTTACATCGTATGGGAAGCGCGCAATCTGGGGATGACCAAGTGGCATATGGCCCGAATGGGCGGCAATGTCGGGGTCGACATGCTGCTCGGCGCGATTCCGTGGATTGGCGCGATCCCGGACTTTTTCTTTCGCTCGAACAGCCGCAACCTGCGGATCATCAAGCGCCATCTCGACAAGCATCATCCCGCAACCGCGGTGATCGACGTTCAACCCAATCGTTGATGCGATTTGCGCGCGGCGCTGGCCTGCGCCTGAAACGAGGCGAGCCTCGCTGGCGGACCGATTGCTCGATCCGCCAGGAGGCTCGCTTTAGTCGTCGTGCAGTGACGCTTAGCCGCGCTCGGGAGCCGGCGGCGGCGGCGGCGGCACGTAGACCGGCGCTGCCGGGCACATGTCTGTCGCCAAAATCACCGAGCCATCCGGGCAGGTCTGCATCGCAGGCTCCGGCGGCGGTGGCGGCGGCGGCGGCGGTGCGATCACCATCGGCGGCGGCGGCGGTGCGAAGTTGAAGATCAAGCTCGCGAGCAGCGAGTGCGACCGCAACTTGCCGTCGGTGCCGAAGCCGATCGTCCCGTCGCCCGTGTCGAATGTGTCGTTAAACTCGAGCCGGCCAGTGCGGAAGTAACGATACTTCACGCCGAGATCGATGGTGTCGGTCACAGCGGTACGAACGCCAAGGATGCCCTGCCATGCGAACACGCTGTCTTTGTCGCCATCAAAACGGACGCGAGCGCGACCGATACCGCCACCAGCATAGAAGCTGACGCCATTGTCATCGCCGAAATCGAGCAGCGCATTCGCCATCAGCGAAAGAATGCTGCCCTTGCCGTCGATATCGACATCGTCATAGGCAGGGTCGAAATCGTCGAGGAAATCGGAGCTGTAGGTGACCTTGTCGGCGCGAAGCCGCTTGTAGCCAAGTTCGCCTTCAAGACGGAACATGCCGAAGTCGTAGCCGACGATCACGTCCGCGTCCAAAGCGGGCTTGAAATCGATATCGAACGCATTGTCGTAATTGTACGTACCGTAACCGAAATCGACCAGCAGGTCTTGTTCGGTGTCAGCGTCGAACAGGATGCCGGCTTCGATGCCGACATAAGGCGAACCATCCCGGGCGAGCGCCGGGCTGGAGATAGCGGCCGCAGCGACCGCTGCTAAAAGGTATTTGCGCATTCATACTCCCCTTTGAGCCATCAGGCTGTCCTTCGTAACACGGTCACCCGGCGAAGGTTTCACACAAGTAGCACGGTTTCGGATTCTTGTCCTGCGTTGTTGCGCTTCAGCCACACTTTAATTTGTGCTATCGGCTGGTCGCCGCTTGCCGGGGGCGAGGGTTGACGCGCCGATTGAACCATCTTGGCGTCCGTCGCGTTGTCGCACCATGGAAAATCGCGGAGTCAGTGCAGTGCGTCGTTCAACGTGGAAAGTCGCGGCTTGTGCCGTTGCGCTAGGGTGCGCAGCGCCGGGTTTCGCCGAATCGCCGAACATGCCAACGCCTTCAATGACGTCGCTGTGGGGAACGACGTCGGCAAGCGCCGTGGCGGGATATTATGCGAGCCGCCAGGACGCGCCGATCTGGCTGCGCGGCGGGGAAACCGAAGCGACCAGCGAATTGGTCGCCATCCTTCGCCGGGCGCCGATCGAAGGATTGTCGATCGGCCCCCAACTCGCCAGTCAGATCGAAGCCGCGGCGGCACGGGCGCGCAGCGGCAACGTCGCTGCGTCGAACGAAGCCGAGCGGCTGATGTCGATCGCCTGGGTACTGTACGTTCAGACGATCCAGGCGCCGACCAGCGGCATGATCTATGGCGACACGGCGATGCGCCCGACGATGCTCAACCCCGAGCAGATCCTGGCCCAGGCGTCGCGCGCGAGATCGCTCGTGGGACATTTGCGCACCGCCAGTCAGGTCAACCCGGTATATAGTGCGCTGCGCGATGCGGCTTGGGCCGACGCATCGGCAAGCGGAGCCGTGTCCGACAAGCTGGTTGCCAATCTCGACCGCGCGCGTGCGCTCCCTGCCACCGGGCGGTTCGTGGTGGTCGATGCCGCTGCGGCTCGGCTGTGGATGTACGAGAATGGCGCGCCGGTCGATTCAATGAAGGTCATCGTTGGAAAACCCGAGCTTCCCACCCCGATGATCGCCAGCATGATCCATTATGCGACGTTCAAGCCTTATTGGCACGTTCCCGATCATCTGATCCGCAAGAACGTCGCCCCCAATGTGATCAAGCAAGGCGCGGGCTATCTTCGCACGCGCGGCTACCATGTGGTGAGCGACTGGAACGACGATGCAGCCATTGTCCCGCCGGACAAAGTCGACTGGGCGGCGGTCGCCGCCGGTCGCACTACGGTCAAGATCCGCCAGGATCCGGGTGCCACCAACTCGATGGGGGCAATGAAGTTCGCGTTCGCCAATGGCGAGGGCATCTATCTTCACGACACCCCAGAAAAGGCGTTGTTCGCCAAGGACCAACGGACCTTGAGCAACGGCTGCGTCCGGCTTGAAGACGCGCCGCGCTTTGCCCAATGGCTGATGGGCAGTGTCCCGCAGATCGCGTCGACTTCGCCCGAACAGCATATCCAGTTGCGCAGCGGCGTCCCGATCTACATCACCTACATGACCGCGCATGCCGACGGCGGCCGCCTGACCTACAGCGAAGACGTCTATGGCCGCGACACAAGCGCGGGTGCACGCGTCGCCGCGCTGCGCTGATCAGTCGCCGCTAATCGACGGCCGGCCAACATCGCCCTGCCCGACCGTGCGTCCGGCCATTTCGAGCATCCGTTCGAGCGGCACTCGCGCGCGGTCCATGAGGTCAGTCGAAAGCTCGATCTGCGGGGTCAGGTCGCGCAACGCGACGTAAAGCTTCTCGAGCGTGTTGAGCGCCATGTACGGGCACATGTTGCAGTTGCAATTGCCGTCGCCGCCGGGCGCCCCGATGAACAGTTTGCCCGGCGCGGCTTTCTCCATCTGGTGAATGATATGCGGCTCGGTCGCGACGATGATGGTTTGCGCCGGCGACGACAAAGCAAAGTCGAGGATCGACCTGGTCGAGCCGACATGGTCGGCATGATCGATGATGTGCGGCGGGCATTCGGGGTGCGCCGCGACCGGCGCGCCGGGATGCTCGGCCTTCAATTTGAGCAATTCGGTTTCCGAAAACGCCTGGTGGACGATGCAGATGCCCGGCCACAGCAGCATGTCGCGCCCGGTCCGCCGCGCGAGGTAACCGCCCAGATGCCGATCGGGGCCGAAGATGATCTTCTGATCCTTGGGGATTTGCTGGAGGATGATGTCGGCACTCGACGAGGTGACGATGATGTCGCTCAAGGCTTTCACCGCCGCCGAGCAATTGATGTAGGTCAGCGCGATATGGTCGGGGTGAGCCTCGCGGAACGCCTTGAACTGGTCCGGCGGGCATGAATCCTCAAGGCTGCAACCGGCGTCCATGTCGGGCAGGATGACGATCTTCTCGGGGCTCAAAATCTTTGCCGTCTCGGCCATGAACCGGACGCCGCAGAATGCGATCACTTCGGCATCGGTCGCCGCCGCCTTGCGCGACAGGTCGAGACTGTCACCGACGAAATCGGCGAGATCCTGGATTTCGGGTTTCTGATAATAATGCGCCAGGATGACCGCGTTGCGCTCCTGCTTGAGGCGCGCGATCTCGGCGAGCAGGTCGACGCCCTTCAACGATGCGGTGGGTGCGGTCACAGCTTACTCCACTTAGTTCAGCGTTGCGCCTGATGCTCGGCTAGCACTTCGGCGATTGACGGGCTGACGTCCCAATGCTCGCCCGCGCTGACGCCGTCAAAGGGGAAGGCGACCTCGACCGTCACATCCCCCAGCCCGGCCACCGAAAGCGGCGCTTTAAGCAGGCTGGCGACCGCCTTGCGCGCATTGGCGCGGGCGGCGTTGAGGTGTTTGGGCTTGTTCGCCTCGGCATTTGCGGTGCGGGTCGCGAGCACCGCCGCGCGGCGGTTAAGGTTGTCGAATGCCTCGCGGGTGACGAAGATGCCCCCCGTGGCTAGCGTTCGGCGCTGGGTTTCGTCGATATTGGGCCTCGTCGGGACGACATCGGGAATCGCCACGCGCAGCGTTCGGCGCTTGGCATCCCAGCGATAATCGCCAGTGTCGAGCCCGCTCAGGTCAAGCTGATAATCGACCGCATAGGGCAGCGTCACTTTCTGCGCCGAGCGCAGCAAGCGGACCATGCCCGGATCGACCGTGGTCACGTCAAGCGAGCCTTTGACCTGGCCCACGTTGAGTTTGGACTGCTTTTCAAATGTCGCCGACAGCACTCGGGCGAGGCCGAGGCTGGTCTGATATTCCTCTTGTTGCGCGCGGTTGCGCTGGAACGCGTAAAAAGCGGCCACAGCGAGCAGCGCGACGATCGCCACGATCAGCCAGCGGCGGCGATCGGGGTTTGGCGTCACGCGATCATCCATGTCTCTCCCTCCCTTGCTTCAACCATCCCGCGCCGCTCAAGGTCCAGCAAATGCGCGGTGACCGACCCGCCCGCCGCGGGCACCAGCCGCGGGTCGAGCCCGGGATAGCAAGCGGCGACGATCACGGGCACCGTGCGGTCGCCCGCGCCAAGCCGCTTCAAGATCTGCTTCTCGCGGCTCATCCGGTGCCCCGCCATGCCGCGCACAAGCTGCTGCGGGTTGGTCACCGCGGGGCCGTGCGCGGGATAATAAATGCGGTCGTCGCGCCGCCGCAATTTGTCGAGGCTCGCCATGTACAACCCCATGTCACCGTCGGGCGGGACCACCACCGTGGTCGACCAGCCCATCACATGGTCGCCGGTGAACAACGCCCCGCGATAGGCGAAGCACAAATGGTTCGACGTGTGCCCCGGGGTCGCCACCGCGACCAGCGCGTGGCCATCGACCGCAACCGCATCGCCGTCGCTCAGGATGCGGTCGGGGGCATAATCGAAATCGAAGCTGGCATCGGCGCGCGGGCCGACGCTTTCGAGCGCGAGCGGGGCACAGCCGATGACCGGCGCGCCGGTCGCAGCGGCCAGCGCGCGGCTCGCCGGGCTATGGTCGCGGTGGGTGTGCGTGCAGGCGATCGCGACGAGGCGGCGACCATCGAGCGCGGCGACGATCGCCTCGACATGCGCCGGCAAGTCGGGCCCGGGATCGATCACCACGACTTCGGACTGTCCGGCAAAGTAAGTCTGTGTGCCGTAATAAGTGAACGGTGACGGATTATGCGCCAGCAAGCGGGCGATGCCGGGCTCCAGCGGCTCGAGAAGGGCGTAAGGCGAGTCCACCGTATTGCTGTGCCACGGACGTGATGTGCTGCAAAGACCGGGCGCGACGCTTGGCTCAGGCACTGACCAGATTGCCCGGAGCCTCGACCAGCGAATTCGCCACGCGGGCCGAAGCGCGGTGGAGCGCGCGCGGATAAAGCGACCCGAACAACGCCTCCATGCTCTGCTGCCAGCTGAACTGCTGGGCATGGTGCCACGCCGCCTCGCCCATCGCGCGATGATCGCCGCGCCACACTTCGACCAGATTGCGCGTCATCGCCGCGGCATCGCCGATCGGCCCGACGCGGCCGAGCGTCGGAGTCACGCGATCGACCATCGCCCCCGCCGCGACGCCGACCACCGGCAGGCCCGACGCCTGCGCTTCGATCACCGAGATTCCAAACGTCTCATTGGCCATCCCCGACGCGTAGAGGTCCGCGCTCGCCAGCCATTGCGCCAGCTCAGACCGGTCGCGGACATAGCCTGGCAGCACGGCGCGATGCCCGGCGAGCTGTTCGATCAGCGGTTGTCGCATTGGACCTTCGCCAATCAACACCAGCGTGGCGCGCATCGATTCCGGAAGCCCGAGGAACGCCTCGGCGACGACATCGGCGCGCTTTTCGCTGTCGAGCCGGCCGGCATAAATGATCAACGGCTCGTCCTCGCTTACCCCGAGCGAGCGGCGCAGCGCCGGGCTGCGTTTGGCGGGGCCGAATTCGCCGAGCTCGGCACCAAGCGGGACGACCCCGACGCCCTCGACCCCGAGCGATCGCAATTTCGCGGCGCCGCCGTTTTCGCTCATCGCGAACACCGCATCGAACCGGCGATAGAGGTTGCCGGCATAGCGATAAGCGGTGCGGCCAAGGACCGCGGCCAATGGCGCACCGATCAGCGCCGCCGCGGGACGCTCGACATAAGCGGTCGGAAAATCGGTGCAATAAGCCGCCACGAGCGCGACACCTGGGTGGCGGCGGCGATGCGCGAGTGCGGCCCACGGTAGATTATAGGCGTCCTGACATTCGATCAGGTCGGGGCGGTGTTCGGCGAGCGCGGCACGCACCGCGCGATTGTTGATCAGGAGGCGATAATTCGGGCTTCCTGGCACACGCGGCGAGGCAACGGTGACCGTGATCGCGCGTCCGCCTTCCTCGATCGTGGTGCGATTGGCGCGGCCCGGAATGATCATCAGGTGACGGTGCGCGCTGTGATCAAGGATGTGGCGCCGCTTGCGCCGGATGTAGGTGCCAACGCCCCCGCCCAGCGCCGACCAGCTTTGGGTCAGGTCGCAATATAAAGCCCCATCGGGGAGCGGGCCAAACGGGTCTTCGCGTGCCATGCCCCGATCAACCCACGACACTGTCGGAAGTGCCACGCAGCAATTTTGCCGAACTTGTCGGATTTTTTGACGATCGCGATAAAGTCAGAAACAGGATGGCGAGCAGATAGGGCAGTTTTCTAGGCCTTTTTGCATTTGGCACGCGGTTTGCATTGTTGAACCTGTCCACTTGGTTCCACGCCAAATCAAAAGGGGCGGCAAAGCGGTTTTCTGGTCCCGCTCGCCGCCCCTTTAATTTTGTCCGTCGCCGCTCATTCCCATCAGGCGTTTTCGCCGCCGACAAGTTGCTTGAGCTCGCCGCTTTCGAACATTTCCATCATGATGTCCGATCCGCCGACAAATTCGCCCTGCACATAAAGCTGCGGGACCGTCGGCCAGTCCGAATATTGCTTGATGCCCTGACGAATGTCCTGGTCGGCGAGCACGTCGACGGTCTCGAACGGCTGGCCGAGATGTTCGAGGATCGCGATCGCGCGGCTGGAGAAGCCGCACTGCGGGAACAACGGCGTTCCCTTCATGAACAGCAAGATGTCGTTGGTCTTGACGAGCGCGTCAATCCGCTCCTGTGCGTCACTCACTCATGGTCTCCCGATGGCACTGCGGTTTCAAGCTGCAGCGCGTGCAGTTCGCCGCCCATGCGCCCGCCAAGTGCGGCGTAAACCGCCTGATGCTGACGGACCCGATTCATTCCGGCAAAGCTCGCCGAGACGACGCGCGCGGCATAATGGTCGCCGTCGCCGGCAAGGTCGCGAATTTCCACGCGCGCGTCGGGGATTGCCGCGACGATCAGCGCCTCGATGTCGGTCGCGGCCATCGCCATCAGTCGAGGCTTTGCATCAGCTGGCGCCGCGCTTCGACCGCCTTGTGGGCGAGGGTATCGCGGATCCGCGCCTCATCGGTCTCGACCCCGGCCGAGGTCAAATCGCCAAGCAATTTGCGGATCACGTCCTCATCGCCGGCTTCCTCGAAATCGGCGCGGACGACATCCTTGGCATAGGAATCGCGCTCGGCCGCGCTCAGCCCCATCAGCCCTGCTGCCCATTCGCCGAGCAGACGATTGCGGCGCGCAAGCACTCGGAACTGCATTTCCTCGTCGCGTGCGAACTGGGCCTCGAACGCGCGCTCGCGATCGTCGAACTGGGTCATGGGGCGTCCTTATCTGTTGTTTAACGGCAGATAGGCGGTGAGGCCAATTTCGTCCAGCACCACGAAGCAGAAAGCGGTTGAATGTCTCGCACCCCTCAGTCGCGGCGGACGACAGCACCCGTGGAATCGCGCCGATAATCGGCGAGGCACTTATCGCCAGCAGGCGTTAAGCCGCCATCGCAAATGCGTCGGATCATCCTCGTCACCGGATGGTCTGGCCCGCAATAACGCGCCGCGCTGGCGATGCTGTAAGGGGTGTCACCCCAGGCATTGCGGTCAGTATAGCGCGCGCCGCCATCGACCAGGATGCGGGCCAGGACCAACATCTTGCGCTGATCGTGCCCGGGGTCCCATTCGCAATTCTCGAGCAGGATGTTCAGTGCGCCATTGCGATCCGTGTCGAGCGGGGCATTCGGGTCCCAGCCGGCGGCGAGCATCGTCTCGATCTTCCCCAAGTCGGCTGTCCGAAGCGCGACGTGCACCTCGCGCGGGGTAAAGGTGCGGACCGCCGTCGTCGTGGAACCCTGTTGGGACAAGCTTATGCCCCACGCGATGATGAGCGACACAATTGCCAGCGCGCCGAAGAGGGTCAGCAATTTCGTTACCGTCGACGGCTTTTGCCGGACGGCAGCACTCGGTTCTGCCGCAGGAGCGTTTTCCCCGGCAGGACTGATGAGTTGGAGGGCGCTCGTTGGCGCGCGTGGATCGTCGGCGAGCTCTTCGGCCACGACCGGTACCGCCAGCCGATAGCCGAGCCGCTGCACGGTCTCGATGATCGGCCTGGCTTTGCGGTCGTCATTGAGGGCGCGCCTGAGCTTGCCAACGGCGGTCGGCAACGAAGCCTCGACCACCTCGACGTCGGGCCAGATCTTGTCCATCAATTGCTCTTTGCGAACCAGATGTCCGGCGTTCAGCAGGAGCTCGCGAAGGATTTCGAGCGGCTTGGATTCAACCGGGGTGCGTTTGCCCTCGACAATCAGCGACCAGTCAGCCTCGTCGAAAATGCACTCGCCGAAGGACCAGCGCCGCCGGATGCGGATAGCCACGCCACTCGGCCTGCCTTCGGCCATCCCGCATCCTTCAGAAAATCTTCAGACGCACTTCATGACAGGCGCCCCGTTCTTAGCGCAAGTTATAATAGCTCGTTTAAGCCTAAGTTAACAGGCGAGAAGTTGCGCGGCGGTGGGGCCGTATGCCTTAGGGGGGCGTTGTTATGTCGATCGATGGAACCGATTTTCCAGAAACCTTGTCAGGAACGCTTGGTGACGATGTCATCAATGCGCTGGGCGGTAACGACATCATTTACGGCAGCCAGGGCAACGATACGGTTTACGGAGGCGACGGCACCGACCGACTGATCTTCACCTTGTCCGACACCAGCCTGTTCGCTGCGGCGTTCGGTGCCCGCACATTCACGATTGGCGCCGGCACCGTCACTGACAGCGGCGCGACCATCAACACCAGTTTCAGCAGCGTCGAGAATATCACTTTGTCGACCGTCGGGGCGGGCAATTTCGCCGACATCATCGACGCCAGCGGCTTCACCACGATCCTCGGCACCGGGGTGACGATCCTGCTCGGCGACGGCGACGCGAGCGTCACGGGCAGCACCAAGAACGACATCATCACCACCGGCCGCGGCGACAATGTCATCAATTCGGGGGCCGGCCAAGACACGATCAACGCCAGCCAGGGACATGATTTCATCGATGGCGGCGCCGTTCGCGACACCCTGATCGCTACCATGGGGAATGCCAGCCTGTTTGCCGCGGCGACCGGATCGCGCACTTACACGATCAGCAACACGGGGATCAGCGACTCGTCGGGGACGCTCGACACGGG
>JAJAYY010000072.1 GCA_026785965.1 Sphingomonas bacterium | reverse complement strand
GGGGCGGGGGGCGGGGGGGCTTTGGCCGGCGGTGCGCCCCACCGCGGGGCAGGGGGGCCGCCGCGACGCCGCAGCGCCGCTCCGAGCAGCCGCAGCGCGGCGGCATGGTCAGGATCGGTCTCGAGAATCGCGCGAGCCTGCTCCGCGGCCAGCCCCGGCTCGGCATCGAGCAAGCGCCGGCCATGGGCGAGCGCCGCGGTCGCGCTCACGCTGGTTGTCGATGCAAGATTGCGTTCCATCGAATTTGCGGTAGCGGGAAGAAGGGGGCGGCGCCAAGCCTGACACGATCAAGCGTGACGAGCGCGAACAGGGGAGAATATCGAAATGGTCGGTTTGGGATGGACCTGGCGCGCAAGCGTCGCGCTGGGGGCGGTGATCGCTGCGGCAGGCGCGTCGGCGCAGTCGGGCGACACTGCGCGGATCATCGATGAAGGCATGAACCGCAGCCAGATAATGCTCACCGCGTCCGAACTGATGGACGGGATCGGGCCGCGGCTGACCAATTCGACCAATTTGCGCCGCGCCGAGGATTGGGCGCTCGACAAGTTTCGCGCTTACGGTCTCGCCAATCCGCGCCGCGAGCCGTTCGCGTTCGGGCGTGGCTGGAATCTGACTGCGAGCGCGGCGCGGATGATCTCGCCGCGCCCGATCGAGATGATTGTCATCCCGGTGGCGTGGACGCCGGGCACCAACGGCGCGTTGCGCGCGCCGATTGTCGTCGCGCCGATCAGCAAGCCGGCGCACTTCGCGGCGTGGCAGGGCAAATTGCGCGGCAAGATCGTGCTGCTCAGCCTGCCCGGCACCAGCGACGAGCCCAAGGAGCCGGCGTTCAGGCGGCTGAGCAACGAAGAGATTGGCAAGCGCGACGAATTTGCCATGCCGAGCTTCGATCCCGAATCGCTCGATCGCCGGATGAAGCGGCTGCGCGAAGCCAAGCAGCTCGACGCCTTCCTCAAGGCCGAGGGCGCGGTGGCGTGGGTCAAGAAAAGCTATCGCGACGGCAAGCTGGTGCATGGCGAAGGCTACACCTACATGGCTGGCGAAACCCCGAGCCTGCCCGGGTTCGAGCTCGCCGCCGAAGATTATCGCCGGCTGGCGCGGCTCGCCAAGACCGGGCCCGCGCCGGTCATCGAGCTGATCAGCGATGCGCAGTTCGACGACAGCGACATGAATGCCAACAATGTCATCGCCGACATCCCGGGGACCGATCCCAAGGCCGGCTATGTCATGGCCGGGGCGCATTTCGACAGCTGGATCGCGGGCGACGGCGCCGCCGACAATGGTGCTGGCAGTGTGATCGTGCTCGAAGCCGCGCGGATCCTGCGCCAGCTCGGGGTGCGGCCCAAGCGCACGATCCGCTTCGCGCTGTGGGAAGGCGAGGAGCAGGGCCTGCTCGGCAGCCGCGCCTACATCGAGCAGCATCTGGTCGACCGGCCGACCCCGCCGGGGATGGACGGAATGACGGCTTATTACAGCTGGTCGACGCGTTATCCGATCGTCAAAAAGCCCGGCTACGACCAGCTCAAGGCCTATTTCAACATGGACAATGGCTCGGGCAAGTTCCGCGGCATCCATGCCGAAAGCAATGCCGGCGCGGTGCCGTTGCTTCGGGAATGGATGGCGCCGTTCAACTCGATGGGCGCCGATCGCGTCGTCGCCGGCAAGACCGGGGGAACCGATCATGTGTTCATGCAGGCGATCGGCATCCAGGGCTATCAGTTCATCCAGGACCCGCTCGATTATGATAGCCGGGTCCACCATTCGAGTCTCGACACGCTCGACCATGTCCGTGCCGACGATCTGCGCCAGGCCGCAGTGGTGATGGCCGGGATGTTGCTCGCCGCCGCCAACAGCGACAAGGAACTGCCACGCCCGCCGCTGCCGACCCAGCCGACCGCGACCGACCCGTTCAAATATCAGAACCCCGACGAATAAGCGGGCAAAAGGGGGGCTTGAGCGGCCCCTCTCATGATCAGACGTTGAATTTGAAGTGGAGGACGTCGCCGTCCGCCACGACATATTCCTTGCCTTCCTGGCGCAGCTTGCCCGCGTCGCGCGCGCCGGATTCGCCACCCAGCGCAATATAATCGGGATAAGCGATCGTTTCGGCGCGGATGAAACCGCGTTCGAAGTCCGAATGGATTTCGCCCGCGGCTTGCGGCGCCTTCGATCCGACTTCGACCGTCCAGGCGCGCGCTTCCTTCGGGCCGACGGTGAAGAAAGTGATCAAATGGAGCAGGTCATAGCCCGAGCGGATGACGCGGGCTAAGCCGGTTTCGTGCAGCCCCATTTCGTCGAGGAAGGCGAGCCGTTCGTCCATGTCCATGCCGACCAGGTCGCTCTCGATCGCGGCCGAGACGATCACCGCGTTGGCGCCTTCGGCCTTGGCCTTGTCGAATACCAGCGCCGACAGCGCATTGCCGCCCGCGGCATCGTCTTCATTGACGTTGCACACGTAAAGCACGGGCTTGGCAGTGATTAGCTGGGCCTGCGCGAAGTGGCGCGCTTCCTCTTCGTCCTTGGGGACGGTGAGCCGCGCCGGCTTTCCTTCACGCAGCAACTCGAGCGCCTGGCCGAGCACGCTCGCGGCGATCTTCGATTCCTTGTCGCCCTGCTGGCTCTTCTTGACCAGATTGGGGACTCGCTTTTCGAGGCTTTCAAGATCCGAGAGGAGCAATTCGGTTTCGACCACTTCGGCGTCGGCGATCGGATCGACCTTGTTGGCGACGTGCTGGATATCGTCATTCTCGAAGCAGCGCAGGACATGGACGATGGCATCGACTTCGCGGATATTGCCGAGGAACTGGTTGCCGAGACCCTCGCCCTTAGACGCGCCTTTGACCAGCCCGGCGATGTCGACGAAGCCAAGCTGGGTCGGGATGATCTTGGCCGAGCTCGCGATTCTGGCGAGCTGGTCGAGGCGCGGATCGGGGACCGCGACCTGACCGACGTTGGGTTCGATCGTGCAGAACGGATAATTGGCCGCCTGCGCCGCCTGCGTCTCGGTCAGCGCGTTGAACAGGGTCGACTTGCCGACGTTCGGCAGGCCGACGATACCGCATCTAAAGCCCATGAGCCTGGTGTTCCGATTCTCCGGGGATTTGCCTGCCCGATAGGAAAGTGCGAGCGTCATGACCAGTCCTGATTGGAGATGGTGCATGCGGCGATTGGCGGGGGTGCTCGCGGCGGCGACGGCGATAGTTGCCGCTCAAGCGGTGGCGGCAGTGCCGTCCAAGGCGCGCGTCGCGGCGCTGGCCGGGGAGGCAATGACGGCGACCGGAGCCAAGGGGCTCGCGATCGCGGTGATCGACAATGGTCGCGTCGCGTCGGTGCAGGCGTTCGGCGCGCGCAATGCCAAGGGCGATCCGCTGACCACCGAGACGGTGATGTACGGCGCGTCGCTGACCAAGGCGTTGTTCGGCTACTATGCGCTGATGCTGGTCGACGAGGGCAAGCTCGATCTCGACCGGCCGGTGGCGGCGATATTGCCGAGGCCGCTGCCCGATTATGGCAATCTCGACGCCTACGGCAATTGGGGCGACCTCAAGGCCGACGATCGTTGGCAGCGGATCACCCCACGCCATATCCTGACGCATTCCACCGGCTTCGCCAATTTCTCGTTCATCGAGCCCGACGGGAAGCTGAAGTTCCACTTCGATCCGGGCGCGCGCTTCGCTTATTCGGGCGAGGGCATCATGCTGCTCCAGTTCGCGCTGGAGAAGGGGCTGGGGATCGATGTCGGTGCGGATATTCAGCGGCGCGTGTTCACCCCGCTCGGAATGACCGCCACCAGCCTGATGTGGCGCCCCGCTTTCGCGCGCAACCTAGCCGACGGGTGGGAGGCGGACGGCAAGGTCGAGCCGCATGACGAGCGCAGCAAGGTCCGCGCCGCCGGATCGATGGACACGACGATTGGCGACATGGCGAAGTTGACTGCGGCGATGGCGCGCGGCTGGGCCCTGAAGCGGGCAACGCGCAAGTCCTACTCCGCGCCGCACTTGCCGATCACCTCCCGCCAGCAATTTCCAAGCTTACTTCCCGAAGCAGCGCCGAACGATCGCTGGCCGTACCTTGCTGCCGGACTTGGCGTGATCAGCTTTACTGGTCCCCAGGGACGAGGCTTCATGAAGGGCGGACATAATGACAGCACCGCCAACACGATGGTCTGCATCGAAGCCAAGCGCCGCTGCGTCGTGATCCTGTCGAACGACGTGCGCGCTGAAATGGCATTCCCGTGGCTCGTTCGAGCGATCCTCGGCGACATCAATGTTCCCTACGGTTGGGAATATCCTGGCGTTTCGGACAAGTTGATCAAGCGAAATTGAAGCTCACGCTGAGCCGTTCGCCGCTGCCCGCCAGCACTTCGTGCCGCAGCCAGCTTTCCCACATCAGCAGCGCGCCGTTGCGCGGGGTGACGCTGGCGAATGGCTTGAGTTCCTC
>JAJAYY010000071.1 GCA_026785965.1 Sphingomonas bacterium | reverse complement strand
CGGTGGTCGTGCCCGGCGCCATGCCGAGCGACAAGGGCGGCCCGAGCCTCGCCTGCGCGGTGATCGTCAAGCGCGTCGATCAACGCACGCGATCGAAAACCAGTATCAACGAGCTGCTGCGGGACTAATGCTCAGTCGAGGCCGACGCAGCTCCCGCCCAGCCGCTGGTTCATCGGCCCAGCGGCGTAGCCAAGCTCGCGCGGGTCGCGTTTGGCGATGAAGTAGCGAGTCAGCTTGAGCGGGTCGGTGCCAGCGTCGATGGCCCACGCATCGACCGGCCCCGACGGTGTCGGGCGCTGCTCGCTGCCGACGACGCGGACGGTGAACTGGCCAAAGCCATTGTCGTACTGCCACATCGGAATGCTGAAGTCAGCGCCCTGGCGAAGGGGCAGAGCGGCGAAGGTCACGCCCCACAGGTTGCCGTCGACGACGCGATGGTCGAGCTGCACGTCGATGAGCGTCGTCTTGTTCCCGGTGGTCTTGGCGCCGAGAATGCGGGTGGGCGTGTAGCGCAGCGAGACCCGCTGCCAGCCGCGGCTGCCCGGCTTGACCCCGCGCCGGCTGTCAAGCGACAGCGGGGCAAGGTCGTCATAGCCGAGCACAAAATGATCGCGCATGTCGAAGCCGGCGGCGGCGACGCGCTGATGGACGACCACGTCCCACACCTTGCGGTCGTTGCGCCGGGCAAGTTTGATGGCCTGCCACGTCTCGCCGATCGCCTTGCCCTCCCGCTCAATGACGAAGCAGCTGTGGCCGGGGCGAAGGCTGGTGGCGTCAAGCGCAGTCGCCGGCGCGGCCGATGCCAGCGCGGCGGCGATGATCCCGATCAACATTGCGTTCCCCTGTCGATTGGCGCCGGGTGATATCGTCACTGATGGCAATGGCGCGCGTCAATCGACCAACGCAGGGGCGTGATCGACTAACTCCTTACTTCGCCTCGGCCAGCAGCGCCTTGGCCTCGGCGCTGGTCCAGTCGAGATCGCCGACATAGCGCCATACTTCCTTGCCCGCGGCGTCATAATAGACGGTGGTCGGCATGACCTGCACGTCGAGCGCCGAGGTCAGCGCCATTTCGGGATCGTGAAACGCGCCCAGATCGGCGATCTTGTGCTGCGCCAGGAACGCCTTGACCGAGCTTTGCGGACCAATGTCCTGGCTGACCGCGACGACGCCCAGCTGACCGTCGATGACATGGCTGTGGGCGAGGCGGTCGAGGGTCGGCAACTCTTTGACGCACGGCGCGCACCAGCTGGCCCACAAATTGACCAGCGTCGGAACACCCTTCATCGCCGCGAGGCTGATCGCGCCGCCATCGGGATTGTGAAACATGACCGTGGGCGCAGTCTCGCCGCGATGGCTGCGGTCGACGCCTTTGCCGGGCTCAGCAGCGACGAACGGCGGCGCGGCTTGTTCGTCACCCCCCTTTTGCCTATCGCAGCCGACGACGGCGAGGCCGATGAGGAGCAGGAAAATCAGCCGCACGGGCAATTCCAATCAAATCAGGGGCGGTCGCTTTGCAGGCGGCCCGGCAGCAGTGATGCGCGAGATAAATGCCTCGATCGCGATCGACAAGCGATTGTGGCGCGAAGACATCGCCGCAAGCCGCGCTCACGCCGCGATGCTCGGGCGGCAAGGCATCCTCAGTGCAGCCGACGCCAAGGCGATCGACGGGGGGCTGGCCCAAGTCGGATTGGAAATCGCCGCGGGCAAGCTGGTCGAGGATCCGGCGCTTGAGGACATCCACATGCATGTCGAACACCGCTTGTCCGAGCTGATCGGTGAGCCGGCCGGGCGATTGCACACCGCGCGCAGCCGCAACGACCAGGTCGCGACCGACTTCAAGCTGTTCGTTCGGCGCTCCATCGACGAGGCGATGGCGGGGATCGACGCGCTTGAAGCCGCGCTGATCGACCGCGCCGAACAGCATGCCGCGACCGTCATGCCGGGCTTCACCCACCTCCAGTCGGGCCAGCCGGTGACCCTCGGCCATCACCTCATGGCCTATCGCGAAATGCTCGTCCGCGACCGCAGTCGGTTCGGCGACGCGCGCGTCCGGATGAACGAATCGCCGCTCGGCAGCGCCGCGCTCGCCGGGACCGGGTTCGATCTCGACCGCGATCACACCGCGATCGCGCTCGGCTTCGACCGCCCGACCGCGAACAGCCTCGACGCGGTCAGCGACCGCGATTTCGTGGTCGATTATCTCCACGCCGCCGCGCTCACTGCGGTGCATCTGTCGCGGCTGGCGGAGGAGATCATCCTGTGGGCGTCGCAGCCGTTCGGGTTCGTCAAATTGCCCGACGCATGGTCGACCGGATCGTCGATCATGCCCAACAAGCGCAACCCCGACGCCGCCGAACTGGTGCGTGGGCATAGCGCGCGGATCATTGGTGATCTGGTCGCATTGCTCGTGCTGCTCAAGGGCTTGCCGCTGGCTTATGCCAAGGACCTCCAGGACGACAAGCCGCCCTTGTTCGACGCGCACGACCTGCTCGGGCTGAGCCTTGCGGCGATGGCCGGAATGATCGCCGACCTTGAATTCGTACCCGGCAAGATGCGCGCCGCCGCCGCCGCCGGCCACGCCACCGCGACCGATCTCGCCGACTGGCTGGCGGGCGAAGTGGGCGTGCCGTTCCGCGAGGCGCACCACATTGCCG
>JAJAYY010000070.1 GCA_026785965.1 Sphingomonas bacterium | reverse complement strand
GCGACATAATCGTCGAGAATGTCGTGGTCGCTGACCGCGCCTTCGCCTTCGCTCCAATCGGCTTCGCGCGCTCTTCGGCCGAGGTCCTGGATCTCGGCGCCGAACACCGAGCGGCCGTGGAGCAGCATCTTGAAGCCGTTATAATCGGACGGATTGTGGCTGCCGGTGACCTGGATCCCGCCGTCGACATCGAGCGTCGAGACCGCGAAATAGAGCATCGGCGAGGGGCCGAGCCCGATCCGCACGACGTCGAGCCCACCGGCGGTGAGCCCCTCGACCAGCGCCGCCTCGAACTCGGGCGAATGGGTGCGGCCGTCGCGGCCAACCGCGATCCTTCTCGCGCCTTCGCTGGTGGCGAGCGCGGCATAGCTGCGGCCAAGCGCGGTGGCGTCGGCGGGGTGAAGGGTCGATCCGACGACCCCGCGAACGTCATATTCGCGCAGGATGGTGCGGTGAAATTCGTGCGACATGGTGTTCCTTGGTACGATCAGGCAGTCAGCCCGCGGCGGCGGCCTTGGGCGCGTCGATCTCGGCCTGTCCGGGAATGGCCAACCCCGCGATCATCTCGCGCAACTCCTGACGCGCGGTAATGTGTCCCATCCCGACTTCGCCAAGCTCGGCGAGGTCGAGCAACGTCAGCCCCTTGGGGAATAATTCGCGGTAGATGACGCGCTCGCCGAGGCCGGGGATGACGCGGACGCCGACCCGGCGGGCAAGCTCGTCGAGCGCCGCGCCGACGCGGCGCAGATTGTGCGAGTCGATATGCTGGAGTCGGTTGCGCAGCACCACCCAGTCGACGCTGCGCCCGGTCGCCTTGGCGCGCTGAGTGCGGCTGTTCCAGATCAGCTCGGCGTAGAAACTGGGCTTGGTGACCTTGAAATTTTCGGGGTGGACCTGGCCGATCAGGTCGAGGTCGACGAAGCTGTCGTTCATCGGCGTGACCAAAGTATCGGCCTTGAGGATCGCGGCGCGGGCGATCGGGTCGTCGCGCCCGGGCGTGTCGATGACGATCACGTCGCACTCCGCCGACAACCGCTCGACCGCCGCCTTGAGCCCAAGCTCGCTCTGGTCCTCAAGCACTTCGTAGCGCGCATATGCGAGTTGCTTGTCGAGCCGGCGCATCGTCGCGTCGCGATTCTCGAGGTAGCGCGCCATCGTCCGCTGGCGCTGATCGAGGTCGAGCGCGCCAACGCGGTGGCCCGACGCGGCGAGCGCGATCGCGGTGTGAACCGCGGTGGTCGACTTGCCGGTGCCGCCCTTTTCGTTGGCGAAAACGATGAAATGCGGCTGGCCCATGGCCTGACTTGCCCCTTGTGTTGCCCTTCGCCGCGATTACAAACACGGCCCCTGCCAGCCGGTGTATCGAAGGGGCGAATCCCTTGCAAATTGTTCGTGAAATGAGCGCGTTGCAGCCGGCGATGGCGGACTGGCGCGTGGCCGGCGAGTCGATCGCATTGGTGCCGACGATGGGCGCGCTCCACGCCGGGCACATGGCGCTGGTCGACCAGGCGCGCGGCATCGCCGACCGCGTGGTAGCGACAATCTTCGTCAACCCGCTCCAATTCGGCGCCAATGAGGACCTCGGGCGCTACCCGCGGCGCGAGGCGGACGATGCGGCGATGCTCGAAGCGCATGGCTGCGATCTGTTGTGGCTGCCGGTCGCGAGCGAGCTCTATCCGCCGGGTTTTGCCACCAGCATCGCCGTCGCGGGCGTGAGCGAGCGCTGGGACGGGGCGGCGCGACCGGGGCATTTCGACGGGGTGGCGACGGTGGTCGCCAAATTGTTCACCGCGGTTCGACCCGACCTCGCCCTCTTCGGGGAGAAGGATTTCCAGCAGCTCGCGGTGATCCGGCGCATGACGCTCGACCTCGGGCTGGGGATCGAAATAATCGGAGCGGCGACGGTGCGCGATGATGACGGGCTCGCGCTGTCGTCGCGCAACTTTTATCTGAGCGACGACGAGCGCCAGCGCGCGCTCGCCCTGCCGCAAGCGCTGGGCGAGGCAAGCTCATCGATCCGTGCGGGCGAGCCGGTGAGCGCGGTGCTCGACCAGGCCAAACATCGCCTCACCGAGGCCGGGTTCGGGCGCATCGACTATGTTGCCTTGGTCGACGCGGCGACGCTCGAGCCGCTGGCGGTTGCGGCGGGCGAGATGCGCTTGATCGCCGCCGCGACGATCGGGACCACGCGGCTGATCGACAACATCAGTGTCGTTTCGGCAACACTATCCCCTTGCGACATGTAAGGAAACCCGCTACATAATGGGGCATGAACACGAACGCCCCCACACTCCGCCAATTTCAGGACCGCTTCCCGACCGAGGAGGCCTGTCTCGATCACCTGTTCCAGGTGCGCTACGGAACGGACTTTGCTTGCCCCAAGTGCGACCGTCCGGCCAAGTATAGCCGCGTCAAAGCCCGCCGCGCCTATCAGTGCAACTGGTGCGCCAATCAGCTTTACCCGACCGCTGGCACCCCGTTCGATCGCACCCGCACCAGCCTTCGCGATTGGTTCTATGTCATGTTCCTGTTCACCACGACGCGGAACGGCGTCGCCGCCAAGCGGGTCCAGCGCGAGATTGGCGTTACCTACAAGACGGCATGGCGCATGTGCGATCAAATCCGCAGCTACATGGCCGCGCTCGACAGCGACGATCCTATCGGTGGCGAGGGCGAAGTCGTCCAGATCGACGAGACGTTCATCGGTGGCAAGGGCAAGCGTCACAACATGCGCGCCAACAAGACGGTCGTGATTGGCATGATGGAAAACGGCGGCGAACTCGTTACCCGCGTCGTCGCCAGCACCCGCAAGAACGACCTACTGCCGCAGGTGCAAGCGTTTGTCCTACCCGGCACCGAAGTCCATACCGACGAAAGCAGCAGCTACCGGACGCTCCACAATCTCGGCTTCACGCACAAGAAAGTGAACCACAGCATCCAAGAATATGTCGGCGCGGACGGCCGCACCGTGAACGCGCTTGAAGGCTTTTGGGGTATGTTGAAGCGCGGCATCTACGGCACGCACGTCAGCGTGAGCGCGAAGCATTTCCGAAGTATCTGGGCAAGTATCGCTGGAACATGCGGGGGGTGCCGCACCTGATGCTCGACCGCCTGTTGCACTCTTTCGCGCGGTAGGTTTCTCGCCTTGGGCCATTGCCTTTAGAAGGCGGTCGAAGCGTTCGTCGGGATTCATTCAAGCTCTCCTCGGCTTACCCTTAGCCGCAAGACGGTGATTTCGTTTAACACGCGATCCACTTCCGTTTGAACCGAGTCCAGCACCTCCGAGAGGCCCCTGATCAGCGGCTTCAGGGCCTCTCCGTTCGCTCCCGCTGGCGGCAGCAATTGGCTAACGTCTGATATC
>JAJAYY010000069.1 GCA_026785965.1 Sphingomonas bacterium | reverse complement strand
CCTTCGGGTCGTTCAAGCTGACGAACACCGGCAGATCCTTCGCTCGGCGCAGATGGGGGCTGGCAGCAATGCCGGCCCCCATTTCTCGTTGGGGGGCTTTCCGCCATTTGCGGCCGCGATCGAACCGGACGCGCCGCTGCGTCATTACGCCGCCTCCGTGTCACGCGGTGCCCCAGCAACATCGTCAGCGACCTTCTCGATCGGTGCGAATTGCGCGCTGCGCGGGCTCGCGCCTTGATTCAGAACGGGCAGGCGCGCACAATCGTGCGGCCGGGTCTGCCATTGTATGCGTTGAGGGGGTTTTGATGGTTGCTCCATATCTCGCGCTGCTGGCGTTGAGCAGCGCGGCTGCGCCTTCGCCGCTCGTTCGGGCAGAAACTTTTCAGCAGACGCTGTCGACGGTGGTCGATGTCCAGTATAACGAGGCCGGCAAGGTCACGTCTTGCCGAGTGCTCAAATCATCGGGCTCCGCCCAAGCCGACCGGGAAATTTGCGAAAACATCATCTCCGGCAAGGCAATCATGCGACGCGGCTTCGAATCGAAGAAGCGCGGCGTGATCGCCGACCTGGCTCGAAACTCGGGACCGGGGCCCGCCAAACTCACGCCCGATCCGCCGGGGACGCCTCATCTGCGAATCCACATTGAGCGGGCCGGGAGTGGGAACCGTTGCGCCGTGACCGAGACGTCGGGCGTGCCGACGCTCGACGAGAAGTTGTGCGCATATTTTCGCCTTGCGCAGAAGACCCGCCCGCAGCCGGCATCGCCACCGCCGAAGACGATCATATCCCCGCATCCGAACGAGCCGACGTTCCTGAACTTCCTCGACGTGTTCAGCACCGAGGATTATCCGGCGGATGCGTTGCGAAAGGAGGAGCAGGGGACCGTAAGGGTCGAGGTTGCCGTCGATGAAGCAGGCAGCCCAACCGACTGCCAGGTGGTAAACAGCTCAAGATCGGCGGCCTTCGATGCCGCGAGCTGCGTGCTCATCCTCGCGCGCGGCCGGTTCGAGCCACTATTGGACTCCGCTCAAAGACCGGTCGCTGGAGTTTCGAAGAATTCGGTGCGGTGGGCATTACCCGTGTTCGAGGCCCTGCCAATCCAGGACGATTACACGCGGGCCGTTTTCGCGGTCAACGCGGACGGGACGCTCGGCAAATGTACCGCCGAGGGGATCTATACCGAATATATGACGACAGACCCATGCAAGAGCCTTGGCCCAGGCACGCCCGACTGGGTCAAGAAGTCGGCGCTTGTCCCCGCGAACCTCAACCGCAAGCTGGCGGTTGAAGCGGGAACGCGGGCGGGCAAGGGAGAGTCGCTGCGTCAATCTGAGCAAGCCATGGGCCAGGAGCTGCTGACGCAGCGCGCCGTGACCCTGAGCATCGATACGCAAGGCGCCGTAACCGATTGCGTAAAAGCCCAAGCTAATATGTCCGAGGCACCGAATGGCGAATTTTGCAACTATCTGCGATCGATGAAATACGAGCCGGTCGACGCCAGCGAGGCCGATCGGTCCGATCGCTACATCACCCATTACAACCGCGTCTTTTGGCGCGACTGATAGGGCGACAGGACCGGGGAAACGATTTCAATCACGGGTCTTCGGGTGCACCGTGGGCGCTGCGAAAGCGGTTGCGCCTTAATCACGCCTCGCACCGGGCTTATTCGACGATGATCGTCCCGCTCATGCCGCGCATCTTGTGCGTGAAGCGGCTGCAGGTGAGCGTGTAGGTCCCGGCCGCCGGGGTCAGCTGGACCGTCGCCGATTGCCGGCCCTTCAGCGTGACCTTGCCGCGGCGGACATCGCCACGAACGGCGCTGGCGGAATCGAAGAACAAGCGACTGGTGAAGTCATGGACGCTATCCGAACTGTTGTTCAGCCGTAAGGTCACTGGTTCACCCGCGCGAAGGCGGATGACCGATGGCGCAAACGCAAAGCTGGACAAGTCGATCACAACCGTCGCGGGCGGCGGGGCGGCGGCGAGGGGGGCCAAGCTGAGCGGCATGGCGAATAGCAGCAAGGGCGATAGAGTGAGGGCGCGAAGTCGATTCATGTCAGTCTCCGACCGGTGAATCCCTGTTGCTTCAGGCTAGGCTTGTTCGAGTTCGATGTCGAATGGCCGAATCCGTGACAAATACGGTCAAGACGATGATCGAGCACGCGCCGCGACCGGGCCTTAGATTGCGCCTTGAGCCGCACCCGCTCTTGACCGAACGCTAGGCGGCCCCGACCACGGCGCGGCATTCGGGCGATTCGCTCGATCGGGACGAGATGGACGGGCGAGGCGCCACGATACGCTGGTCCAAGACCATGATTGCGACGGCGCGTCGCAGTGCAGCGACGAGGAGAGCGGCCATGACCCATATGTTCGAGCATGTAGCGGCGCGCGTTGCGGCGTGGAGCGGGCGGCCGTGGGCGTTCGCGGGCGCGCTGTCGATCATCATCATCTGGGGGGTGACCGGGCCGTTGTTCGGCTGGTCAGACACTTGTCTATTGGTGATCTACACCTGGAGCACGATCATCTCCTTTCTGATGGTGTTCCTGATCCAGAATGCGCAGATT
>JAJAYY010000068.1 GCA_026785965.1 Sphingomonas bacterium | reverse complement strand
GTCAATAACCGCGTCGCCAGCGAGCTGGCGCCGCCCCCCGTCGGCGGGACGTTGAAAATTAGACTTATCGATGTCCAGCCATTACTGTCGGCGGCCGACTTAGCTGCGCTGCAGCAGGTCGACTTGAACGAAGCGGCGATCAATGCCGCCCGCCTTGCGAACGGCGGCACCCCGGCCCAGCAGGCGCCGCTGTTCGGACCTGCTGGTCCGGGCGGCACCGGCCTCGATGCCCGCCTGCCGGGCATTGTCCAGGTCGGCGTCGGTCGCCGCATCACCGAAACCGGATCGCGTAACGCGCTCGACGAGCGCAACGCTTTCCGGCTGCTCGCGGGGGTCAAGGGCCCGGCGTTCGGGGACTTCAACTACGAAGCCTATTACAGCTATGCACGGACCCGCAACGCGCAGATCCAAAGAGGCAACATCTCGCGTTCTGCGTTCCGCACTGCGGTCGAAAATAGCACCATCAACGTATTTGGCCCGAACACGCTTAGTCAGGCCGACGTCGACGGAATCTCGATCCTTGCTCAAAATGGCGAAATCTCGGTTCTTCAGGTCGCTTCCGCGTCCTTGTCGGGCACCATCGGCAACCTTGGCATGGGTGGGGAGAATATCGGCCTCGCGGTCGGCGCCGAATATCGCAAGATGGCGGCGGAATTCATTCCCGATACCGCTTTGTCGTCGGGCGACGTCGTTGGCTTCAACGCGGGTGATCCGACCAAGGGCGATTATAATGTGAAGGAAATCTTCGGCGAAGTTCGAATTCCGATCATCGCCGATCGTCCCTTCTTCCATCGCCTGGACCTGAATGGCGCAGCGCGCTATTCGGATTACTCGCTCGAAGCGGTCGGCAAGACGTTTACCTATGCGGCTGGCGCCGAATGGGCGCCCATTCGCGACATCACGTTCCGTGCCCAGTATCAGCGCGCGGTCCGCGCGCCGAACGTCGGCGAGCTCTTCGGCGGCCAGTCAAATGGCTTCCCGGCCGTGACCGATCCATGCTCGAGCCGCAGCTCCGTAGCGAGCCGGACGCCGGCGCTCCGCGCCCTGTGTGAAGCTACCGGTGTTCCCGCAAGCGCGGTGTTCACGGCGATCCAGCCTGCGTCACAGATCGAGGGCATCTTCGGCGGCAACCCGAACCTCGAGGAAGAGACGTCCGACACTTTCACCGCTGGTGTCGTCCTTCGTCCGTCGTTCATTCCGCGCCTCAACGTCTCGATCGATTATTTCAACATCAAGGTCGACAACTTCATCTCGACGCTTGGTGGCGGTCTCGGCGGCACCCTGAACCTCTGCTACAATGTCCTTCAGAGCGCCAGCAGCGTTTATTGCCAGGTTATTACGGCGGGCCGTGAACCGGGCACGGGGATACTTGGCGGCGGTGATGAAAAGCCGCTGATCCTGAACGCCAACGTGGCGAAGAACATCACCTCGGGTGTCGATCTCGCGGTCGACTATAATATGCCGCTGAACTTTGGATTGATGGCGCCGACGTCTCGCCTGAGCTTCTTCTTCCTCGGCACTTACACCAAGGAGAATAGCTTCTACGCGGTCCAGGAGCTCGACGAGTTCACCAACTGTGCCGGCAAGTTCGGTACGAGCATCTGCGGC
This sequence comes from Sphingomonas bacterium, assembly GCA_026785965.1. Lineage (GTDB taxonomy): Bacteria > Pseudomonadota > Alphaproteobacteria > Sphingomonadales > Sphingomonadaceae > Sphingomicrobium. The sequence goes on along the minus strand of JAJAYY010000068.1, from coordinate 1,584 downwards.
CAGCCGCAGCCGAAGTTCAAGTGGAGCACGCGCGCCAGCTTGACCGATGGTCCGCTGACCACCAGCTTGCGCTGGCGCCACCTTGGCAAGGCTAAGGACGATAACGAGGCAGTCGAATATGTCGTAGACAAGCTTAAGGCATATGATCTGTTCGACTTGACCTTCGGCTTCGAAGTGAACGAGAACCTCAATTTTGCCCTGGGTGTGAACAACATTTTCGACAAGAAGCCTCCCATTCTCGGGGACAACGCAGAGCAGGCTAACACCTATCCGGGTGTCTACGACGTACTTGGTCGCGACTTCTTCATCTCGGCGGGATTGAAGTTCTAGCTCGAGACTGACGAAAAAAGATTGGGTGGCGGGAAGAAAATTCCCGCCACCCATTTTTTTTGTTTCAATGCGATCGATGTAGATGCTTGAATATTCAGCAGCGTTCAAAAATGCTCAGGTTGGCAACGACGGCCTGGCCACTCCCAAAGACCAGCGGCCGCGTGACGGTTTGCCGTAAACCGGCGGTCGCCATGGCTTTTTTCAGCGCGCCGGGGGCCGCGACGGCCGCGGCCGCCTCATCGAGCGCGGACAATCGTTCAAGCTCGTTAAGGCCACGCCTTTCCAGGTCGCCGATAAATCCCCGCAAGGGCGCCCGTACTCCATCGCGCATCGCGCCTTGCCGAATGATCGATTCGCATATCTCCCAGGCTGGCGATTGTTGACCAAAGCGCGCTTTGGCCGAATCGCGGGCCTGCGACAGCATTTGCCGCGCTTCGACGATGCGATTCCGGTCCAGCAGGTCGCGAAGCAGTACCAGGGGACCTGCATCACCCGTGACCCAGTGCAAGCTCGACGCGCGCGCGCGATTATGGGCCACCAAAGGTCCGTCAGCGGCATGGGTGATGAGCGCGGCCAGTCCCTTCGCGCGCAATGTGCGGGCGGCTTCCAGGGCTGACCTTGGCAAATCACCATATTCAAATCCGAACTGACTTACCACGGCGTCGAATGTGCCTCCGGCGAACGGCAGATCCTCGATCGCCACTCCTGCGATCATCCGGACGCCCAATGGCGCGGGGGGCAGCGGATCGGCAAGGTCGACGCCGACCAGATCGAGATCGTCGCGCGCAGTCCTCATCCATGTGAGGACGATTCCGTCTCCGGTGGCGAGGTCAAGCACGCGCGCGCCGGCGCGCAGCCCAACCGCGAACTCCGCCCACTGGTCCTCGAAAAGCCGGTATAGTGCCGGGCTGCCGGAGGGCAGGCAGCCACCACCGCCTTTGCGCCAAAAATCAGTCCACGCCTGGTTGCGATCGACCGGCTCCCTCATCAGGCACCGTCCACATTGATATCGATTGCGACCGACATCCGCTTGCCCGCGGGAAACGGGCGGGTGCCATGATAAAGCGTGCTCGGGAACAGCACGCACTCACCGACGCGCGGCTCGATCGTTGTGATCGGGGGCAGATCAAGCCGCAGGTCGAGCGGCGGTCGTCCAAGCTCAAGCCAGCCCGCCCGCTCGACAGGATCGGCGGCGCTCGGAGGAACCGCAAAATAGGCCGCCGACGAGATCAGCCCGAGCGGGTGGATATGCTG